>NZ_WWKH01000324.1:0-25702 GCF_009865595.1 Streptomyces sp. SID1328
CCGCGCCGAAGCCGCGGCCAAACGCGCCCGCGCCGCCTCCGACGCCGCCCAGGCCGACAAACTTAAGGCCGACGCCGCAGTGAAAACCTCAACCAGCGCGGTTGCGGATGCCATCAATGCCTCCCGGGACGCCTCCACCGAGGCCAGGACCGCGGTCAAGCTCGCCGACGAGGCCGAGCAGCACGCCAAGGACGCCAAGACCCAGGCCGACGCCGCAAACAAGGAAGCCAGCAACGCACTGGCAGCCGCGGCGAAGGCCGCTGGCTACGCCCACGTCACCGCCCAGGCCGCCGCGGATGCTGGCAAGGCGGCCAAACAGGTCGCCAACCCCGCCAACGACGCCATCCAGCTCGGCTCGCCCTACGTCGACACCGACGCCACCGCCGGCCTTGTCGTCCTGACTGGGCAGGCATCCAAGTCCATCGCCGACCAGCAGCAGGCCGTCGCCGATGCCCACGCCACCAACGCCGCAGCCGAGGCCGAAGCCGCCAAGAACATCGCCGACCAGGCCAAGGGCGACGCTAAGGGGGCCTACCAGCACGCGGCCAACGCCGCCCAATACGCCGCCGATGCCCGCACCTACTCCAAGCAGGCCCTCGGCTACGCCGCCGACGCCGCCAAAGCAGCGTCCGCAGCCGCGGCATCACTGGCACGCACCATCGACTACGACCGGCAGGCCACTACCGACGCCGCAGCCGCCGACAAGGCAGCCGACAACGCCGAGGGCTACGCCAAGGACGCCCGCGACAGCGCCGACGCTGCCGAACTCGACGCCTCCGCCGCCCGCTCCGCAGCCGCTCAGGCCGAACAGGACGCCAAGGACGCCCGCGCCGCCGCCGACCGCGCCGACACAGCCGCCACCGAAGCCGAACAAGCCGCCAAGGACGCCGACAAGTACGCCAAGGAAGCCCAGCAGGCAGCCACGGAAGCGGAGGCAGCGGAAGCCAGCAAGAACGTCAAGAACGGCTCGGGTACCGGCGTCGGCGGGGTCTTCTCCGTTATCGACGAGATCAGACAGCGCGGAGAGCCCGAGCGCCTCCCCAACGAATGCCATGACGTCATCGTCTGCGACAAGCTGGTGTACCTCGCGCACTTCGACGCGGTGGTCAGCTTCTATCTGTGCGCGAACCCCGACGTACCCGCCACCCCGGCCGGCTGCCCCTCCGACGACACATATTTCCTGAAGACGGTCACCGTTAAGGACCAGACCAAGACGGTCAAGATCTACACGTGGGACGCGACCGCCGATGTCTGGAAGGGGATCGCCAAGTCGATTGAGGGTGATTTCACCGGCTGCTATCACAAGGTCTTCGGCGGCGGTGAGGGCAGCGCGGGCGACTGCTTCTGGGTCGCGACGTGGCTCCCGCTCGGCGGCCCCATCGGCAAGGTCGCCGAGGCTATCCGCGCTGTGGACGCGGCCATGCGAACCGGTATCGGCGTCGCCGACGCGATGAAGGCACTGCGTGTGCTCGACGTCGACGCGGAGGCGTTGGCGAGCATCGAGCGGTCGGTGAACGCCTACGAGGAATCACGCATGGCGTGCCAGCCCAACAGCTTCCCCGGCGCCACGCATGTGTTGATGGCCGACGGTGAGACCAAGGAGATCAAGGACGTCAGGGTGGGTGACGCGGTCCTCGCCACCGAACCCGGCAGCGGCCGGACCGAAGGCCGCGCTGTCACCGACACCGTCTACACGCCTGACGACACTGACTTCGCCGACATCACGATCGACGCCGGCCGGTCACGGATCACAGTCACCCAGCACCACCCGTTCTGGTCGCCCAGCGCCCACCGATGGATCGACGCCGGCGATCTCAAACCCGGCCAGACGCTGCGCACCAGCAGCGGTGACACCGTCGCCGTTATACGCGTCCACCGCTATCAGCGGCTCCACTCCGCCTACAACCTCAGCGTCGCCGACATCCACACCTACTACGTGCTGGCCGGGGCCACGCCGGTACTCGTGCACAATACGTTCTGCCCGGTCGGCTTTGCCGACCTGGGCGGCGGCAACCTTGAGTCGCCTGGCGGGCTGATCTACGGGGCCGATAGGAAGTTCGGCAACAAGATCGACCATGTGCTCGCCCATACGGTGCCCGATGCCTCCAGAGCGACCCACACGGTGTTCGTCGAGAAGGACCCCGGCAAGGTGCTCGCCCTGGTGGACGAGGCGTGGGCCATGCAGAGCAAGGCGATAAAGGACCCCGCGGACGCCTTCAGATTCGTCTTTCCGATGGGAAGAACGATCGGGACCAGGGGCGAGAAGTATCTCCAGATCGCGGTCAATCCGCAGACCAAGGAGATCCTGAGCGCCTATCCGGTGGCTGCGCCGTAGCGACCCGCGCCGTGTCATAGATGAACGAGCACAGCGGGACCCGTCCGATGCTGGACGGGTCCCGCACCTGACAAGCGTGAGGCAGAGTGATTCCACCATGCACAACGACATGACTCAACGGATCAAGGAACTGCTGGACAGTGAGTTCTCGGCGTCCGCACTCGGCGAAGAGATCCGTCGCCGCGTTTCGTCCGGAGACTTCGAGTGGGCGACGCTGCTCGGCGCGGAGCTCGCCCGGCGGGCCACCCGCGAAGACGAGGACTCCTCCGAAGACGCCTTCCTGCTAGACCGGTTGCAGACAGCCCTCGCCGCGACCGCGGGGCAGCGGAGCCTGCGCGCTTTGATGCGCTTGCCGAGCTGTCTGCCCACTGGAGGACCGGCACAGGTCAGGGCGGAGCGGCGTCTGGCGCAGCTGGTGGCCTTGGGGCAGCGGCCTGAGGACATCGTCTCGGTCGTCTACGACGAGGAGGCGGGCATCGCAGCGTCGGACGAGTTCAAGGCATGCCTGCTACAGGAACTGGTGCTCGAAGGCGTCGCGGTCCCGGAGTACCCTCTTCTGCGGTCCTTTGGTGAGGCGCTCGTGACGCAGCAGCATCCGCTTGCACCCCTGCCCCTCCGCCTGCTGCCCACGGAACGCGCGCTGCTCAGACCGGCGAACGCCCCGCGCGACTGGACGTGGACTCTGCCTCCCGCGACGGTGGAGAAGCACAGCGACCGACCCGAACTCCATGTCTCAGCTGAGATGCGGAGGCGCAGCGCCGATTTCGATCCGGCAGACGTCACCGTGGCCGAGGCGGCCGAGGCCATGGGCGCCGCGGTGCGGCACTGGCGCGAGGAGTCCAACGGCACGATCGCCGCTCAGGAGTTCTGGTGCACGTCCTCTGTACCGGCGGACGACTTCGCGGCCGTCTTCGAGCGGCTACCGCTGACTCCGTGGCCGGGGAAAGAACAGAAGGCCCGGCTACATTCGGCCACCTCGGACAGGGTGCTGCGGGTGCTTCTCACTGCGGCCGTGCGCAGCTCCGCCTACGGCAGCGGCATGTTCGGTGCTTACGGACGGCTCGCTGTCTGGCGCACGCTCGGCGGCCTGGTTGGCGCCGCCCCGGACGCTTCGTTCGAGGACACGGCGATGCTGGTGGAGCAGGCGCACTGGTTCATCGCCGACCCTTCGTCGGACTGGTTCCACCAGGTGGCCTGGGACCTTGCCGTGGCCGTTTTGCGACCAGGCGGACAGTACATCGCGGTCCTCGCCGCCACGGATACCGACTGATACCAGGCCTCGGAAGAGGTCCCTCGCCCACCGGAGGCCCTTTGGGCTCGGCGAGGAGGGGGCTTCCCTTGAGGTTGCGCCGTGTGTGCTGAGTGGGACCAGACTTGTGTGGCTGACTGGCTGTTCTCTATCCGTCCGTGTGGTCGGAGGGGTTCGAACAAGGGCCTGGTTCGGGTGAGTCGGCCGGTGCAGATGCATGGAAGAAGGGCCTCTTGGTTGCTCGCGGTTGTCGAATCCAGCGAGAAGCAAGAGGCCCTGTTGTCGAAGTGTCGCGTGGTCTTGGTCGCCGAGTCCAGTTCGTCCACTCCTGGGTGTGAGTGCCTCGCCTATCGGTTCAGGAACGCGGCCGCCCGGCCGGAGCGCCGGCCCCGAATCGACTCGGACATGAGCGATGCGGAGTGGGCACTGGTGCGCGATCTGCTGCCGGTGCCTGGATGGCTGGCAGGCCGGGGCGGCCGGCCGGAGGGCTACTGCCACCGGCAGATGATCGATGCCGTGCGCTACCTCCTCGACAACGGCATCAAGTGGCGGGCGATGCCCGCCGACTTCCCGCCGTGGGACCGGGTCTAGGCCTTCTTCGTCCGCTGGCGGGGTTCGGGGCTGGTGGCCGAACTGCATGACCGGCCGCGCGAGACCGTCCGCACAGCTGAGGGTCGAAGTCCGAAGCCAACCGCAGGCATCGTGGATTCGCAGTCGGTGAAGGCGGACGCCACCGTTACCCACGCCTCACGGGGCTTCGACGCCGGGAAGAAAATCAACGGGCGCAAGCGGCACCTGCTCCCCGACACCCTGGGACTGCTTCTGGCCGTGCTGGTCACGCCGGCGTCCACGACCGACCGGGACGCCGCCCGCAGCCTGCTGCCCGCGGCGAAGAATCATCTCCGGCGGCTGGTGCGGGTCTGGGCCGACGGCGGTTAAACCGGCCACCTCACCGATTGGACCGTCCAGCACCCTGGAGTCGTCCTCGACATCGTCAGCCGCAGCGACGACGTCAGCGGCTCCTGGCTTCTCCTCAACCAGCCAGTCCCGCTCCACGAGCCGTTTCAGCCGCGCCCGCGCTCCCTCGATACGGGAGGCGGAAGCGCTGTCCCAGCCCAGCACCACCACCGCCTGCCGGGCACCCACAACGGCAGGGCCAAGAGCCACGGCATCGACATCTCCGACCCCACCAAGCGGCTCGCCCACGGCCGGGTCACGCAGACCATCCTGCTCGGGCTGATGATCTGCAGCATCAACCTGCACATCCTCTTCACCCGGCAGCAGACCACCGGAGCCCGAGCGACCGCGACCACTCATGAAGTCATCGCCTCCATCGCCGGACCAGCCGCGCAACCACCCGACGTGTCCGGCCTGCCTCCACCCAACGGTCCGAAGACCCGCACGACACCTGAGACGCCGGCACCACACACGGGGATCACGCACGCCCGTCGCAAAAGGCCTCACGCACCCGGACCACTCCGAAACTTCAGGCCGACGGCCGCGAGGCAACCGCTCCCGGCACCGAACCCGTTCGGAAAACATCTCGAACAGACCCCGGAAACGCCGAGATTCGCCCGATCAATCAGATCGGACGGGATCTCGTGAACTCTTCCTGCGCGAACTCAAGAACAGTCGCAAAGGTGGCCGTCGGTGCCTTGGATGCTCATGGGTGTTCATGAGCGCCGGGATCTGGGCTAGTACGTGGCGTCTTACGCGGGTGACTCGGGGGCGGGGCTGCTCAGGGTTGCAGCCTCTTCACCATGACCGCATACACCGGGGAGTCTGCGAAGGGCTGCTGCTCGCCCACCTTCTCGTAGCCCCAAGTCTCGTACAGATCCTGCACCTTCGGGTGCGTCACGTCGACCAGGAGCACCGCTACATCTTCGCTGCGTTCCTTCAGCAGGGCTTCGTGGAGTCGCTCCGAGATCCCCTGCTTCCGCCACCGCGGGCGCACCATGACCTCGGAGACGGCGTAGGTGGCGATGGACCCGTTGTTCGGCGCGAACGCGGTGGAACGCCACCACTCACGACCTGGCTGGAGCGGGGCGCCGTACGCGAAGCCGGTCGGCTCATCGCCGTCGAAAGCGACGACGCAGGAGAAGCCGTCCATCCCTGACCAGTGATCGACGAACCACGGGAATCGCTGGTTGAACTCGTCGTCCATCGCATCGGCGTAGGCGTCGGCGTGCACATCGATGAGCATCTGCCTGAAGTCCTCTGGGAGGCTTCCCTGTCCGTAATGCCGCAGGTCGATCACCCTGGTCACGCTCGACTCCATTCATCTCGCATTCGGTCTGCCCAGTCGCGGGCGTACGTCGTTGACGGCGCCAGCCGGAACAGGTCTCGGTGGAAGTCTCCGATCAAGGTGCGCATACGCCCAGGCAGGGGTGCACCATCCATGATCGTGAAGACGGTAGCCGCGGTCGCCGTGGCCTGCTCGGGCTCTCCCTGGCGAAGTTGTGCCAGCCCGAGCTGGCAGGTCGCCAGCGCCCGGTTGCGCTGGAACTCCGCCGGGATCTTGGCCAGGGCTCGGTGCGCCATCGCCTCGGCTTCAGCGGGCTCCCCGTTGTGGTTGAGGATGATCGCCGCGAGGTGGTTGAGTTCGGCCGGCCCGTAGAACGCGGTCCATCGGGGACGCTCGTCCTCGGCCGCCTTGTGGAAGGCCTCCTGTGCTGTGCCCAGAGCACGCCGAGCGGCCCGGAGATCGCCCAGCGACGAGTGAGCCAGAGCGAGGCGGACGCGGCCCATGGAGCCGAAGAAGGGGTCCCTACGGGCGGCCGGGGAGGCGTTGGCCGCCTGCGCTGCCGCAAGCTGTTCCGGCCAGTTCTTGCGCTGATAGGCGAGCATGGCCATGTTGACCCACACACGCATGCCGGTGGGAGGGTCCTGCGAGAGGCCGGCGAACGTGGACGACTCATGCAGGTACGCCTGCGCCGTAGCCAGGTCGCGGAGGTCGATGCACGACCAGGCGGCGATGGTGGTGAACTCGGCCGCCAGTGCGTACAGGGCGCGGCGTACACGTTCGCTGGCGTTCCGCTGTTGAAGCTCCAGCACCTTGGCGCGAGCTTCGAGGGCTGCGGTCGCCAGGGAGGCGTGCCCTCCTTGCCGGTTGTCGGCCTCCACGAACTCGTTCACGCTGGCCGAGGCGCGGGCTACGTCCGTCATGCCTACTGACCGACGTTGCTTGACGATCGGGACGGCTGCGGCTGCCGTTCCGGTGGTGGAAACGATGAAGTCGCGACGCCGCACGGGGCCCTCCGAGTGATGTTGCATTGAGCTGGGGGCGTTGAACCCTAAGTCCGCCACGGGGCAGCCGAACACATGCTCAAGTGCCGCGCAAGTGCGGCCGATTGGACGTCGACTTGATCCGTTGAGCAGGTTCCGGACCGTTCTGGAAGAGATTTCGCCGGGTCGGCCGGTGATCTCCTGCAGCGCAGAGTTCAACCGAGCCGCCAACTCCTCCTGAGTGATGCCAAGTTGATCTAATCGGCTCTGAAGGGCGAGATTCACTCCCATGCACCGAACGTAGTACCACCGTCACTCTGATGCCCAGACCTCAGGTAATAGGAACGCAAAGTCTTCCGGTCGGTCGGTGTGCACAAAGCCAGGACTCTTCCTGTTGCGCACCGCTCGTCACTCGTTGACTGGTCATAGGTCGCTGAGTCGAGTTCGGCGCGGCGGCACGGAGGAAAGCCCAGCCCTACCTCACTCGTCAGGACCGGGCACCCCAAGCCGGAGGGAAAGACCTCGTGACCATGACCGTCGCTAAACCGAATGCGATCGGAGCCCCGGGCTACACCGCGGAGCTGCCCTGCGTCCGTGAGTCCGCGAGCCACGCTCGCGATCTCGTCTCCAATGCGCTGGCAGCTTGGGGCATGGACGACGACATGGCCGACTGCGGACGCATCATTGTTACCGAACTGCTGGCCAACGCCGTCGAGCACACCGAGACCCCCGTCTCGAAGATCACCATCGAGCGCCGGAGCAACGGCGCCGTCTGCATTGGAGTCTCCGACCGGTCGCACGGCGTCCCGCACCTGAAGACGGCAGCACTGAACGCTGAGAGTGGCCGGGGGACAAGGAAGAGACCGGCGGCGCGGTCGGCGGCAAACGCTGGATCCTGTCACCGGCCGCTCTCGGCCCGCTTCCTCGCCGTATTGCCAACGCCCACGCCCCTCGGCCGTGTCGAATGCGACGACGTCTCATGGGCGCTCGGCTTCCAGCGCGGCCCGCCCCTCAAGCGGCGTCTACCAGCCGACATCACCCGTGATGGTGACTGGCTCGGCTGCTTGCCCTCCGCCTGAGACATTCGGACGGCCTGCAAGGAAGGTCGAGAAGACGATCACGTGCGGGACG
Source organism: Streptomyces sp. SID1328 (assembly GCF_009865595.1). NCBI lineage: Bacteria > Bacillati > Actinomycetota > Actinomycetes > Kitasatosporales > Streptomycetaceae > Streptomyces > Streptomyces sp. SID1328. The sequence goes on from NZ_WWKH01000324.1 coordinate 7,941, forward strand.
AATGTGCCGACGCGGCAGGTTTCAGTCCCATGTCGGCCCAGGGGGCCAGCAGTTCCTGACACCAGGTGACTTCTGCGGGTCGCCCCTGCACCCGGGCCGTGTATAGGCTGGCCGCGCAGCTGGTTCGCCCTGTCCGCCAGGCAGGCGCGTCGTAAGAGGGAACCCGGTGGGAATCCGGGACTGCCCCGCAGCGGTGAGCGGGAACGACCGCCGTCATACGCACTGGGCCTGGAAGTGACGGGCTTGGGAAGCGACGGCCAGTAGGTGCCTCGTGGAAGAACGAGGCGTGCCCGTGAGTCCGAAGACCTGCCACTGCCCGCGCGCGGACCGCCGTGCGCGGAGATCCCGGTGACCTCGTGGGCGGGTCGGCGTACATATCAGGCGGTCACGCGTGCCGTGGCTCGTCCGGTCTGTCATCCCTTCGCGCTCGCACACCCCGGTCTCCGGGGTCTCTCTCGTCCAGAGCTCGCGAAGGAGAGTTTCGTGACAGCCAAGTCCGCAGTCGCGGCCGTACGGGCCACCGTCCACGGTTATCCCCGGCAGGGACCCGACCGGGAACTGAAGAAGGCGATCGAGGGTTATTGGAAGGGCCGGGTCACTGCCGATGCCCTCCGGGAGACGGCCGCCGACATCCGCCGCGCCAACTGGGGGCAGCTGGCCGAGGCCGGCCTCCACGAGGTCCCGACCGGTGACTTCTCGTACTACGACCATGTCCTCGACACCAGCGTCATGGTCGGCGCGATCCCCGCCCGGCATCGCGGCGCCGTCGACGCCGACGCCCTCGACGGGTACTTCGCCATGGCCCGCGGCACCCAGGAATGTGCGCCGCTGGAGATGACGAAGTGGTTCGACACCAACTACCACTACCTCGTGCCGGAGCTGGGTCCGGACACCGTGTTCGCCGCCGACTCGACAAAGCAGGTCAGTGAGCTGCGGGAAGCCCTGGCGCTGGGGCTCGCTGCCCGGCCCGTCCTGGTCGGCCCGGTCACCTATCTGCTGCTCGCCAAGCCCGCCCCCGACGCCCCCGCCGGCTTCGACCCGCTCACTCTTCTCGACCGGCTGCTCCCGGTGTACGGCGAGGTCCTCGCCGACCTGCGGGCGGCCGGCGCCGAGTGGGTGCAGCTCGACGAGCCCGCCCTGGTCCAGGACCACACCCCGGCCGAGCTGAACGCCACCGCCCGCGCCTACCGCGATCTGGGCGGCCTCACCGACCGGCCACGGCTGTTGGTCGCCTCCTATTTCGACCGGCTCGGCGAGGCACTCCCCGTGCTGGCCAAGGCCTCCATCGAGGGGCTCGCCCTCGATTTCACCGGACCGGCTGCCGCCAACCTGGACGCCCTGGCCGCCGTGGGCGGACTGCCCGGCAAGCGCCTGATCGCCGGGGTCGTCAGCGGCCGCAACATCTGGGTCAACGACCTCTCCACGTCCCTCGCAACCCTCGGCACCCTGCTCGGGCTGGCCGAACGGGTCGACGTCGCCGCCTCCTGCTCGCTCCTCCACGTCCCGCTGGACGCTTCTGCCGAGCGGGACATCGAGCCGCAGATCCTGCGCTGGCTGGCCTTCGCCAGGCAGAAGACCGCCGAGATCGCCACCCTCTCCAAGGGCCTCGCCCAGGGCACCGACGCCATCGCCGCCGAACTGGCCGCCAACCGCGCCGACCTGACCTCCCGGGCGGGTTCACCGATCACCCACGACCCTGCCGTCCGCGCACGCACGGCGGCCGTCACCGCGTTCGACGCACGCCGCTCCTATCCCTACCGGCAACGCGCCGCCGCCCAACGCGCCCACCTGGAGCTGCCGTTGCTGCCTACGACGACCATCGGCTCCTTCCCGCAGACCGGTGAATTGCGCACCGCCCGCGCCGACCTGCGCGCTGGCCGGATCGAACCGGCCGAATACGAGGAGCGCATCAGGACCGAGATCCAGGAGGTGATCTCCTTCCAGGAGAAGACCGGCATCGACGTCCTCGTACACGGCGAGGCCGAACGCAACGACATGGTCCAGCACTTCGCCGAACAGCTCACCGGCTACCTCGCCACCCGGCACGGCTGGGTCCAGTCCTACGGCACCCGCTACGTGCGTCCGCCGATCCTGGCCGGCGACATCTCCCGCCCCGGGCCGATGACCGTGCGCTGGACGTCGTACGCCCAGTCCCTCACCACCAAGCCGGTCAAGGGCATGCTCACCGGACCGGTCACCATGCTCGCCTGGTCCTTCGTCCGCGACGACCAGCCCCTCGGCGAGACCGCCCGCCAGGTCGCCCTCGCCCTGCGCGACGAGGTGAACGACCTGGAGACGGCCGGGACTTCCGTCATCCAGGTCGACGAGCCCGCGCTGCGCGAGACGCTGCCGCTGCGGACCGCCGATCGCCCGCACTATCTGGCCTGGGCTACGGAGGCGTTCCGGCTCACCACCGGCGGCGTCCGGCCGGACACCCAGATCCACACGCACATGTGCTACGCCGAGTTCGGCGACATCGTCCAGGCGATCGACGACCTCGACGCCGACGTCATCAGCCTGGAGGCGGCCCGCTCGCACATGCAGGTCGCCCGGGAACTGGCGGCGCACGGCTATCCGCGGGAGGCCGGGCCGGGTGTGTACGACATCCACTCCCCGCGCGTGCCGAGCACGGAGGAGGCCGCCGACCTGCTGCGCCTCGGCCTCAAGGCCATCCCCGCCGAACGCCTGTGGGTCAACCCCGACTGCGGCCTGAAGACCCGCGGCTGGCCCGAGGTCCGGGCCTCCCTGGAGCACCTGGTCGCAGCCGCGAGGGAGGTGCGCCGGGAAGTGTCCGGGGACTGACAGAGACGGCGGACTGTCGGCCGACCGATCCGGGTAGCCCTTATTGCAATTCAGATGCAACAGCTTGAGATCATCAATAAGGGTGTGAGGTTCATGACGGTCAACCGGATACGGACAGCCGCCTCGACGGCGGCGATACTCACGGGTGTCGCCGCCTGCTCGGCCCCCGGCAGCAGCACGGGAAGCGGCGACGCAGCCGACTCCGTCGTGATCGGGGTGGCCTCAGAGCCGGACACGCTCAGTCCGCTGCTCGGATACGGCAAGGACGGCAACTCGAAGATCTTCGACGGCCTCCTCGCCCGCGATGCCGGCCTGAAGCTGAGACCGGCACTGGTGAAGGCTCTTCCCGAGGTCGCCGCCGACGGCCTCACCTACACCTACACCCTGCGCGACGGCGTGAAGTTCAGCGACGGCAAGCCGCTGACCTCCACCGACGTCGTCTTCACGTACGACACGATCCTCGACGCGAAGACCAACAACACCAACCGCAGCGAACTGGACGCCATCAAGGACGTGCGGGCGGACGGCGGCGACAAGGAGGGCACGATCCGGGAGCACGTCCGCAAGGGCGGACATTGGCGCGACTCGGTCGTACACGCGATCCTTGACCGCGAGTGGGCCGCAGTGCCCGCTGGGCCCACCTGCCCGTCCGCAAAGAGAGCGGCTGGGCCCGGCGAGCAGTAGTTGGCTTCCCGGCCACGGCTCCGGTTCAGGCAGCTTGGGGCATTCGGCTCAAGGTCCGCGGCGTTCGACCACAACGGCTTCCTCATCCTGCCGGGGCCCTTACCCACGACGCCCATCGCGCCCACGCCACCGCATGTCTCCTGGCCGGTGACCGGACGCTGGGCCGCGTCCGCTCGATCAACGGTAAGGACGGTTTGCCCTTGGTCGTCGACCTGGGGGATGTAGACGGTGTTGCACGCCGGAGGACGAGGGCACACCGCGTCGCAGCCGTAGCCCGGAGTGTGCGCGGGAGTGGCGGGATCCCGAAGATCAGCGGTTCTACGCCTACAACTACTTCAGACAGCATCCCGAGACGCTCATCAACTGGTTCGACACCCATCGCACCGTCCCCTTGTGGTCACACCAGCCCGGCCAGATCGTGGTTGAGTGCGACGACGTTGACGCGTCCTGACCCAGGAAGCCCAGAACACGTCCCCGGACGTGCCGGGCCACCAAGGCCTTGACCTTGGCTGGGGCGAGATGGCGGGCCTTCGCGACGCGGGCCACCTGTTCGTGGGCGTACGCCGGGGAGATCGCAGGGTCGAGCCCGGAACCGCTGGCGGTGACGGCGTCCGCGGGGACCAGATATCCCAAGGCCGACTCGCCCGAATACGCCTGCCAGTTGGTGTTGGTGACGAAGGAGGCCGCGGTGTTGAACGACAGGTCAGCGGGGACCGGCTTCATCCCCAAGGACAGCAGGAGATGGTTCTGCAGGCGCAGGAACGCGTACAGGAACAGCACCGAGACCGCGGAGAAGGCCAGAACACTCCGAAGGTAGGCCGACCACCTCTGGTCCGCGTCGCCGTTCACTCCCCCTGCCCGGTAGACCAGGCGTTCGGCCCGCCCGTGGTGAGGGGTGGTCAGGACACGGGCCATGTAGTCGCCCAGTGGGCGAAACGAGAGACAGAGCGCGACCACCAGGGCGAGCACCTGGAGCCAGCCCGCGAGAGTGTCGTTCACCGGGGCTGTCTCCTAGAACCTCTCGGGGAAGATCAGGCACACGACCAGATAGATCACGAGACAGGCCGCGACGATCAGGCCGACGATGTTCTCCACGCTCACAAGCGCCCGACTCCCTTGGAGGCAAGGCCGAGGAGGGCGAACACCACGACTGTGAGCGCGATGTATACGACGTCCGACATGCGCGAGGCACCCCGCAGAGTCATCAGGGGCGGAGCTGTGCGATACGCCCTGTTGGAAGATGAAGTTGGTACGTTTTGACGCTATATCAGTCGACTTCGGTAAAGCGTTGACGCTGGGTGGGCCGACGGGGTGATGGTGGAGTGCCGGCGATCACCCGTCGCGGTCGGATCTCGCGCCGCCGCCGGGTGCACAGCTGGGAAGAGTGAGCGTCACCGAGAAGACCGGCCCGTCGTCGGTCGTCTCCAGGGTCCCGTCCATGGCCTCGGTCAGATCACGCGAAAGCCGCAGCGTCAGGCTGTCCGCCCTACAGGTACGCGGTGCTCGGGGGGCCGGCGTGCTCGATTCGGTGTCCTGCTCACGCATCCCGTCCTCCACCCGGATCACCAGGCTGCCGCCCCGGACCCGGGCGCAGAAGACGGGGGGCCGGTCCGGTGGGCTGTGACGCAGTGCGTCGGCCCCGAGAGCGGTGAGAGCGCGAGTGAGGAGGGCGGCATCGGCGATCACGTCGGGCAGTTGTTCCGGCAGGCGCAGCACGATCGAGTGGCCACCGGGTCCGAGATCGTCCATGGCAGCGCCCAGCACCTCGTCCAGGTCGACCGGGCGCAGGTAGAGATCGAGTGCCCCGGCGTGCAGACGGCTCAGATCGTCGAGATCGGTGACCAGCTGTGCCGCGCGGTGCACGGCCGCGCGGGCGGTGTCCAGCAACTGCTCCTCTTGCGGGGTGGGCTCGTCTGCGGATCGGCCCGGCAACCGCAGGAGCGCTCTTTCGGCCGTACGGAGCGGAGCACGCAGATCGCGGCCTGCCGCGAGAAGCAGGGATGCCCGGGTGCGTTCGGTCCCGGCGACGGTGTCCGTGTCCCCGCGATACCCGGCGATCCGCCCTCGGGCATGGGCAAGCCCCAGTTCGGCGGCGCATGCGGCGAGGACTCGTTGGTCCTCCGTGCTCAGTCCGGAACCGCGAGCCGCCAGCGTGAGAGTGTCGTCGACCGGGCTTTCCACATCCGCCTCATAGGGCCTTTCCGGTGGCCGCTCCCCGGCGCTGGCGACCACGTACCAGCGGGGCGCGGGGGATGCTTCCGGGGCCCTTTCGAGCAGGCTGACCGCGCTGAGGCCGAAGTTCTCCCGGATCTGCTCGACGAGCGCCGGAAGATCCTGGCCACGCATGACGGCGGCGGCCAGGCGGCTCAGCGCCCTCGCCTCCGATGTCACGCGTGCCGCCTGGCGCGTACGCTGCGCGGCCGTCCCCGCTGCCGTGCCGACGAGAGCGGCCGTGGCGATGAAGACCACGAGCGCGGTGATCTCGTCGGCACGCTCCACGGCCAGCGAGTGCACCGGAGCGGTGAAGTAGTAATCGGCGAGCAACGCCGCGGCGACGGCTGCCGGCAGAGCGGCGTAGAGCCCACCGACCATGCCGACCACGACAACGGCGAGCAGATAGATCACCAGGTCACTGGCGAGACTGAGGTGGCCCCGCAGCGCGATCAACAGCAGCGTCAGTACGGGCAGCAGCATCACGGCGCCGGCCAGCGCGGACCAGTACCGTCTCGGGCCCATGCCGCGGCTCGGACGCGGAAGCCTCGGCGCGACTGAACCGGCTGCCTCCTCATGGGTGACGATGTGCACGTCGATGGGGCCGGACCCCTTGATCGTCCGCGCTCCCACGCCTGCGCGCAGGAAGGAGGCGAGACGGCCGTGCCGGCTTGCGCCCAGCACGATCTGGGTAACGTTCTCCGCCTCGGCGAACTGGAGCAGGGTGGCGACGACGTCCTCACCCGTGGTCTGGTGGTAGCTGCCGCCGAGCGACTCGACAAGGGTGCGCTGGGTGTCCAGCACGCCCGGGTCGACTGGAGTGAGCCCGTCCTCCGGGACCACATGGAGGGCCAGCAGTTCGGAACCGGGTGTACGAGCGCTGATCCGCGCGGCGCGGCGGACGAGGGTCTCGCCCTCCGGTCCCCCGCTCAGCGCCACCAGGATCCGCTCCCGGGTCTCCCAGGGGGTTGATATGCCGTGTTCGGCCCGGTAGCGCTGCAGCCCCTCCTCCACTCGGTCGGCCAGCCACAGCAGGGCGAGTTCGCGTAGTGCGGTGAGGTTGCCGACCCGGAAGTAGTGGGTGAGGGCGGATTCGACGCGGTCCGGCGGGTAGACGTCGCCGTGCACCATGCGGCGGCGCAGCACCTCGGGCGGCAGGTCCACCAGTTCGATCTGCTCGGCGCGGCGCGCCACCGCGTCGGGCAGCGTCTCGCACTGTCTGACCCCGGTGATCTGCCGGACCAGGTCATTGAGAGATTCCAGGTGCTGGACGTTGAGCGTGGTGACGACATCGACACCGGCGGCCAGGAGCTCCTCCACGTCCTGCCACCGCTTGGCGTTCCGGGTCCCCGGAACGTTGGAGTGGGCCAGTTCGTCGACCAGCGCGACCTGGGGGCGGCGACCCAGTACGGCGTCGAGATCCATCTCGGTGAAAGCCGCACCGCGATGGATCAGGGTGCACCGGGGGATCGTCTCCAGCCCCTCGGCCATGGCAGCGGTCGGCCGGCGCCCATGCGGCTCGACGAAGCCCACGACCACATCCGCGCCCAGTGAACGTAGCCGCTGCCCCTCCGCGAGCATCGCGTACGTCTTTCCCACCCCGGGGGCGGCCCCGAGGTAGATCCGCAACCGTCCACGTGCCACCGACGGACTCCTGCCAGGTCACCCCCATGTCACATGTGCGCCCTACCATGGTGCGCCCATCCGGGTCGCTGCACGCGCCGACACCGGCCTCGTGCCGGCCGGGACCCCTCAGGGGACCGAGTCCGAATGCCCCCAAGTGCGTCATGGTGCCCACACGGTCGTGGCGTTCTCCCTCAGGCGTCAAAAGAGAGGCCGCCCCGCTCGGGTACTGGGGCATGCCGTGCCGGCTCGCGCTGCGCACCGGCCGGGTCCGGGCCCCTCGAAGTCGTCACAGGCTCAGCCGGTAGGGCAGGACGCAGACGACGACGTCGGTACGGGCCCTCAGCGCGGCGGCCAGCAGGAGGCCGCGCTGGTTCTGCAGGATCTGGTAGCGGCGGTGGATCGGTTCGGCCTCGGGGATGAGGACGGCGATCTGCCGTCCTGACTCCGCCGCCCGCTGGACGTAGTCGACGACGGGCTGCACGAGCGAGCGCTGTGGGCTGTCGATGATGTCGAGACGTACGCCGGGGCTCCAGCGGGCCCAGCTCTCCTCCAGTGACCGCACCCTCTTCGGGTCGCTGTGGACGGCGACCGCGACGACCTCGTCGCCGAGGGCACGGGCGGCCGTCAGCGCGTGCTGGGTGAGCTTGCTGACCTCGCCGACCGGCACGATGACGAGGGAGTCGGTGAGCCGCCGCACCGGCGGCGGTACCTCGCCCAGCCCGAGTTCCAGGCCGACGGCCGTGTAGTAGCGCTGGATGCGGGCGAACAGCAGCATGAGCAGCGGCACCGCGACGACCACGACCCACGCGCCTTCGAGGAACTTGGTGGCCAGCAGGACCACTCCCGCCACCGTGGTCAGCACCGCGCCGACCCCGTTGAGCACCGCACGACGCAGCCAGCCGGGCGGCCGCTGCCGGGCCCAGTGCCGTACGAGTCCGATCTGGCTGATGGTGAAGCCGATGAACACGCCGATCGCGAACAGCGGGATCATGCGGTGGGTGTCCGCGTTCACGGCGATCAGCAGCAGCGCCGCGAGCACGGCCAGCGCCACCACGCCCCACCGATAGACGGGCCGTTCGGTGCGCAGACCGAAGAGATGCGGCAGCCGGTGATCCTTGGCCAGCAGGCTCATCAGCACGGGCAGGCCGCCGAAGCTGGTGTTGGCGGCGAAGCCGAGCGCCACAGTGACGATGAGGTTGGTCGCGTAGTACGGCCAACCCGTCCCGTAAGCACCCGCCGTCAGCTGGGCGAGAACGGTCACTCCCCCGCGAGGAGCCACGTGGTCGCGGCGGATCAGGACGGCCAGCCCGATCAGCATCAGTCCGAGCAGGGCGCCCAGCATCAGCTCGGTACGCTGCGCCCGCTTGACCCGCGGTTCACGGAAGGCGGGAACACCGTTGGCGATGGCCTCCACCCCGGTCAGCGCGGAGCAGCCGGAGGAGAACGCCTTCAGGAGCAGCAGCAGCCCCAACGCCTCGGTGGCGTGGACGGGCTGGGCATGCCCGACGATCGCCGCGGGGTGGTCGCGCAGCAGTCCGAGCACGATGATGCCGAGGATGCTCACGATGAACAGCACGGTGGGCAGCATCAGCACCTGCGCGCTCTCGGCCACACCCCGCAGATTCACCGCCGTCAGCAGCGCGAGCCCGATGAGACACACGGCGAGCAGATGGGAGCCGAGCGCGGGGAAGGCGGAGGCGAGACTGGTCGCTCCCGCCGCCAGGCTGACGGTCACAGTCAGCACGTAGTCGACGACAAGGCTGGCCGCCGCGAGGTAGCTCGTCCTCGGCCCGAGATCCTTCTTCGCCACGGCGTAGGCGCCGCCGCCCTCCGGATGGGCGGCGATCACCTGTCCGTACGAGACGACGAGCACAGCCAGCAGGGCGGCGATCACCAGCGTCACCGGCAGAGTCGCGGTCAGCGCCCCGGTGCCGGCGGCGATCAGCACGAGCACGATCGCCTCGGGGCCGTACGCGACCGAGCTCAGCGCGTCCAGGGACAGCGCTGCGAGTCCTTCGAGGCTGGTCAGGTGGTGCCGCTCGCCCTCTCCTGGCCGCAGCGGGACTCTCGGCCGCAGTTCGCGGCGGGCCAGGCCGTACGCCATGAGTGACCTCGCGGTACAGGGGGTGGGGCTGTTCGAGGTCAGTGTGACGGGACCACCGGGCCGCAGGGCGTCAAAGACGCGCCAGGGCCGGAGGCGGCTTCTCCGAAACCCGGTCAGACGCCTTCGTCGACGGCCAGGCCGGTGTTATCGGCCATGTGGTGGGCATGTCGATGCCTCTCTCAGGCGATCCGCAACGCAGGGATCTCGGATGTGATCGGCGTGACCGACGTGAGAGCCGGGGCCGTGCGGGTCCACCGTGACGGTGGTGACGCCGAGCGGGGTGGTCAGTGCTCGCAGGGCGGGCTCGGCGAGGCGGACCCACGCCTGGCCGGGGCCGAGCATGGCGATCAGCCGGTGCTCGGAGGTGAAGCCGACCGCCGTACGGGCGCCGAGCGGTGTGCGGAAGAGCCGGGCCGCACACCCGGAGGGGCCCGGCCGGACCGGGACGTACAGGGGTCCGGCCGGGAACCGATCGGTGGGTTCGGGGTCGTCCGCGCAGAGGAGTTCGGTCACGGGTGCCTCCCGAAGGGCATGTGTGGTGCACGGGGGCGCAGGGATCTGAAATGCCCCGGACGCGGGGAGGCGGTCCGGGGCTCACCGTCGACGTTATGCCCGGTGTCCTGGGGACACGGGCGTGCCCTGACGGGATGCTGACGGCGATCGATACGACCTTGACGGGATGCTGACGCGCCTGGTCAGAGGGCATGGATAGGGCCGTCAGAAGGGCGCCAAAAACGGGCGTAAGGACTGTTCGAAAGCCTCGGAGCGGAGTGAGATGGAAGCGGTTCCGAGGAGGATCGCCGGCCCGGGAAACTCCGGTCGGCGTGTGCAGAACGGTGATAGCGATATCCGAATCCCGCCCGCCCACAGCAGCCCGCGTCGTGGTGGGAGTGAGCGGCTCACTGGGCAGTCTCACCGCTCTCGGCCGGGCCGCCGACGAGGCCAGGAACCGGAGGGCCGAACTCTGGCCCGTGCTGGCCTGGGAACCGCCTGGCGGGGACCTGGCCGCCCGCAGGTCCCCGGCCTCGGCCGCCCTGATACCGGCGTGGGAGCGAACGGCGCGGGAAAGGCTTGTCGGGGCGCTGCGTGAGGTGTTCGGCGGCTCGGACACCGGCCTGCCCGGTCAGGCGCTCATCGCGCGAGGCGCTCCGGGACCGGCGCTGGTGCAGATCGCCGACCGGGAGGGCGACATCCTCGTGGTCGGTGCCGGACGGCGGAACCGGGTGTACCGGGCGCTGTCGCCGTCGGTCGGCCGCCACTGTCTCGCCCATGCCGCCTGCACCGTCCTCGCGGTGCCGCCCTCCCCGTTGCAGGCCGCGCTGGCGGCCGTGCGCCGCCGCCACACCTGGCGGTTGCGGCTGGACACCGGAGACCTGCGAAGGGAGTTCGAGACCGCGCCGCCCGACGCCTGAGGCGCTCAGGGCATGGCCGCCGCCGACAGGTCCGGCCGCTCCGGACGCCGCTGCGGTGCCGTCGGCACGGCGAGCACCATGGTGAGCCCACCGCCCGGCGTGTCCTCGGCATGCAGCGTGCCGCCGACGGCCTCGGCGAAGCCGCGTGCGACGGCCAGACCGAGGCCGACGCCGACACCTCGGGGCGAGTCGCCGTACCGCTGGAAGGGTTCGAAGATCCGGTCCTTGGCCTCGTCCGGGACCCCCGGACCCCGGTCGACGACCCGCACCTCCACCCGGTCGGCGAGGGCGCTCGCAGACACCAGGACCCGCTCCCCCGGCGGGCTGTACTTGACGGCGTTCTCGACGACGTTGGCGACGGCCCGCTCCAGCAGCCCCCGGTCGACGTACACCATGGGCAGGGTCTCGGGGATGTCCAGTTCCACACTGCCCTCGGGCACCCCGCCGAGCGCCATGGGAACGACCTCGTCGAGGTCGCTCTCGCGGATGATCGGTGTCACTGTGCTGGTCTGCAGGCGGGACATGTCCAACAGGTTTCCCACCAGGTGGTCGAGCCGGTCCGCGCCTTCCTCGATCGCGGCCAGCAACTCCGCCCGGTCCTCCTCGGACCACTCGACGTCGTCGGAGCGGAGCGAGGTGACGGATGCCTTGATACCGGCGAGCGGGGTGCGCAGGTCGTGGCTGACGGCGGCGAGCAGCGCGGTCCGGATGCGGTTGCCCTCGGCCAGTTCCTTGGCCCGGCCGGCCTCGCGCAGCAGTCGCTGGCGGTCCAGGACGACCGCGGCCTGCGCGGCGAACGCTGCGAGCACCCGCCGGTCGACGGCCGGCAGTACCCGGCCGCGCAGGGACAGGGCCATGTGGTCGCCGACCGGTACGTCGACGTCCGCGTCCTCCGGGACCTCCGCGGGCTCGGGCCCCACACTCCCGGCGCAGGTCCAGGAAGCCGTCCCGCCGGTCCGCTCCAGCAGCGCCACCGACTCCATGCCGAAGGTCTCGCGCACCCTCTCCAGCAGCGCCTCCAGCGTGGTCTCGCCGCGCAGGACGTTCCCCGCGAGGAAGGACAGGATCTCCGACTCGGCCCGCAGCCGGGCCGCCTGGTGGGTGCGCCGGGCCGCGAGGTCCACCACCGAGGCCACGGACACGGCGACGCCGACGAAGATCGCGATGGCGACGATGTTCTTCGGGTCGGCGATCGTCAGGGTGTGAACGGGCGGGGTGAAGTACCAGTTGAGCAGCAGGGAGCCCGCCAGGGCGGAGGCCAGCGCGGGGAAGAGCCCGCCGAGCAGGGCCGCTGCCACCGTCAGAGCCAGGAACAGCAGCATGTCGTTGGCGAGGCCGACCTCCGGAGTGACGCTGGTGAGGAGCCAGGTCAGGAGGGCGGGGCCGGCCACGCCGGCGAGCCAGCCCCAGATGACCCGAGCCCGTCCGAGCCGCGCTCCGCGTGCCACCGGCAACCGGCCCTTGCCGACCTCGTCGTGCGTGATGAGGTGGACGTCCAGATCGGGACCGGACTGGCGGGCGACCGTGGCGCCGACGCCGGGCCCGAAGACGTACTGCCAGCTCCTGCGGCGCGAGACGCCGAGGACGATCTGGGTGGCGTTCACCCCGCGGGCGAAGTCGAGCAGGGCGGCCGGTACGTCGTCACCGACGACGTGGTGGAAGGTGCCGCCCAGGTCCTCGACCAGCGTGCGCTGGACGGCCAGTTCCCTCGGAGACGCGGCGGTGAGGCCGTCGCTGCGGGAGATGTAGACGGCCAGCACCTCGCCGCCCGCGCCCTTCTCCGCCAGGCGTGCGGCACGCCGTATCAGGGTGCTTCCCTCCGGGCCGCCGGTCAGACCGACGACGATCCGCTCCCTCGAGCCCCAGATCGTGGAGACCCGGTGCTCGCTGCGGTACTCATTGAGGTACTCGTCGACCCGGTCGGCCACCCACAGCAGCGCCAGCTCCCGGAGCGCGGTCAGGTTGCCGGGCCGGAAGTAGTTGGCGAGGGCGGCGTCGACCTTGTCCGGCTTGTAGATGTTGCCGTGTGCCATCCGGCGGCGCAGTGCCTGGGGCGACATGTCGACCAGCTCGATCTGGTCGGCGCGCCGCACGACCTCGTCCGGGACGGTTTCCTGCTGCCGGATGCCGGTGATCGACTCGACCACATCGCCCAGCGACTCCAGGTGCTGGATGTTGACGGTCGAGACCACGTCGACGCCGGCCGCGAGCAGCTCCTCGACGTCCTGCCAGCGCTTGGCGTTGCGCGAGCCGGGGATGTTGGTGTGCGGCAGTTCGTCCACCAGGGCCACCTGGGGGCGGCGCGCGAGGACGGCGTCCACGTCCATCTCGGTGAACCTACTCCCCCGGTACTCGATCTCCTTGCGCGGCACCTGCTCCAGGCCGTGCAGCATCACCTCGGTGCGAGGCCGGTGGTGGTGTTCCACGACGGCGACGACGCAGTCGGTGCCCCGCTCGATGCGGCGGTGTGCCTCAGCCAGCATCGCGTAGGTCTTGCCGACGCCGGGTGCCGCGCCGAGGTAGATCCGGAGCTTTCCGCGTGCCATGTCATTCCTCGAAGCGGTAGCCCATGCCGGGCTCGGTGATCAGATAGCGGGGGTGGGAGGGATCGGTCTCGAGTTTGCGGCGAAGCTGGGCCATGTAGACCCGCAGGTAGTTGGTCTTGGTGCTCTGGGAGACGCCCCAGACTTCGTGGAGGAGGTGTTTCTGGGTGATCAGCCGGCCGGGGTTGGTCACCAGGATCTCCAGCAGGTGCCATTCGGTCGGCGTCAGCCGGACCTCCTTCCCCTCCCGAAGAACCTTCTTGGCGAGCAGGTCGATACTGAAGTGCTCCGTTTCGACCAGCGTCGTCTCGGGGACGAGCGGTGTGTCCTCGGTGCGGCGGACGGCGGCCCGCAGCCGTGCCAGCAGTTCGTCCATGCTGAACGGTTTGGTGATGTAGTCGTCGGCGCCGGCGTCCAGCGCGGCCACTTTCTCGTCGGACGCCTGCCGCGCGGACAGCACCATGATCGGTACGCGGGTCCAGCCGCGGAGCGCCTTGATGACGTCGACGCCGTCCATGTCGGGCAGGCCGAGGTCGAGCAGCACCACGTCGGGCTGGCGCGCGGCGGCGAGTCGGAGGGCCGTGGCACCGTCCGGGGCAGCATCCACGCCGTATTGGCGTGCCTGCAAGTTGATGACGAGGGCCCGTACGAGTTGCGGGTCGTCCTCCACCACGAGCACCCGGGTCATAGGGTGTGTCTCTCCTGTCGTGCGTCGGGCCGTGGGCGCCGGAAGCGGAGCGACCGACTTCATGGCTGCGGGAGCCGGCGGAACCGGGATGCCTCCCGGACCGCCGGCCCCCTTCGTGGGTCGCGTAAGGCCATCACTGCTTCGCTACGAGGTCCTTGAGCGCGATGTTCAACTCCAGGACGCTCACGCGGGGTTCACCGATGAAGCCCAGGGCGCGGCCAGTGGTGTGGTCCTTGACCAGCTTCTCCACCGCGGCGACGGACAGGCCGTTCTTCGCGGCGACCCGGTGGGCCTGGAGTGCGGCGTAGGCCGGCGAGATGTCCGGGTCCAGGCCGGAGCCGGAGGAGGTCACCGCCTCCGCCGGGACGTCTGACGGCTTGACCGTGTAGCCGGGCACCGAGTTGTCCTTGACGACGGCAGCCTGGGCGGCGAGGACCTGGGCGCAGAGCGAGCCCTCCTCGGACTTGGCGGTGCACGTGCCGTGGACGGCCCCGCTGTCGGCCGCGAGGTTGGTGGCGCCGGACAGGATCAGCTTGTACTGCGTGTTGACGCTGTTGCTGCCGAGGCCGTTCGCCGGGCGGCCCTGGAACCACTTCAGGTCCGGTTCAGGGGTCTCCTGCCCCTTCTTCAGCGGCAGGTTGTACGACTGCCCGATCAGGGCCGAGCCGACGACGTGGCCGTCCGCCTTGATCTCGGAGCCGTTCGCCTTGTTGCCGAACAGCCCCTGGGCGATGCCGGTGACGACCAGCGGGTAGATGACGCCGGTCACCAGGGTCATCACGAGCACGGCGCGCAGGCCCGCCCCGAGCAACCGGGCTGTGTTGGTTACGGAGTTGTTCATGGCGTTCAGCCGATCCCGGGAATGAGGGAGATGATCAGGTCGATGATCTTGATGCCGACGAAGGGGGCGATCAGGCCGCCGATGCCGTAGATGCCGAGGTTGCGGCGGAGCATCTTGTCGGCGCTGACGGGCTTGTACTGCACGCCCTTCAGGGACAGCGGCACCAGCGCGATGATGATCAGTGCGTTGAAGATGACGGCCGACAGGATCGCGGAGTCGGGCGAGGACAGCTGCATGATGTTCAGCTTGTCCAGGCCCGGGTAGACCGCCGCGAACAGCGCCGGGATGATCGCGAAGTACTTCGCGACGTCGTTGGCGATGGAGAACGTCGTCAACGCACCGCGAGTGATGAGGAGTTGCTTGCCGATCTCCACGATCTCGATGAGCTTGGTCGGGTTGGAGTCGAGGTCGACCATGTTGCCGGCCTCCTTGGCTGCCGACGTACCCGTGTTCATCGCGACACCGACGTCCGCCTGGGCCAGCGCGGGCGCGTCGTTCGTGCCGTCACCGGTCATCGCGACGAGCTTGCCGCCGGCCTGCTCCCGCTTGATGAGGGCCATCTTGTCCTCGGGGGTGGCCTCGGCGAGGAAGTCGTCGACGCCCGCCTCCTCGGCGATCGCCTTCGCGGTCAGCGGGTTGTCACCGGTGATCATGACCGTCTTGATGCCCATGCGGCGCAGTTCCTCGAACCGCTCGCGCATGCCCTGCTTGACGACGTCCTTGAGGTGGATGACGCCCAGGATCCGGGCGCCGTTTGCGTCCTCGACGGCGACGAGCAGCGGGGTACCGCCGGCCTCCGAGATCCCGTTGGCCAGGGTGTCCGCGTCGTCCGAGACCGTGCCGCCCCGCTCCTTGACCCAGGCGATGACCGAGCCGGCGGCACCCTTGCGGATCTTGCGGCCGTCCACGTCGACGCCCGACATTCGGGTCTGGGCGGTGAAGGCGATCCACTCGGCGTGCGCCAGCTCGCCCTGGTGGCGTTCGCGCAGCCCGTACTTCTCCTTCGCCAGGACGACGATGGAGCGGCCCTCGGGCGTCTCGTCGGCCAGCGAGGACAACTGGGCGGCGTCGGCGACCTCGGCCTCGGTGGTGCCGTGCACCGGCACGAACTCCGACGCCTGGCGGTTGCCGAGGGTGATGGTGCCGGTCTTGTCGAGCAGCAGCGTGGAGACGTCACCGGCGGCCTCGACGGCACGCCCGGACATGGCGAGCACGTTGCGCTGCACCAGGCGGTCCATGCCCGCGATGCCGATCGCGGAAAGCAGCGCGCCGATCGTGGTGGGTATCAGGCAGACCAGCAGGGCCACCAGCACGACCATCGTCAGATGCGTGCCCGCGTAGTCCGCGAACGGCGGCAGCGTCGCCACCGCGAGAAGGAACACGATCGTCAGCGACGCCAGCAGGATGTTCAGGGCGATCTCGTTCGGCGTCTTCTGCCGGGCGGCGCCCTCGACGAGGCTGATCATCCGGTCGATGAAGGTCTCGCCCGGCTTCGTCGTGATCTTGATGACGATACGGTCGGACAGCACCTTCGTACCGCCCGTCACGGCGGAGCGGTCGCCGCCGGACTCGCGGATGACGGGCGCCGACTCACCGGTGATCGCGGACTCGTCGACGGAGGCGACGCCCTCGACGACGTCACCGTCGCCGGGGATGATGTCGCCGGCCTCGCACACCACGAGGTCGCCGATCGTCAACTCGGTGCCGGGCACCTGTTCTTCGCGTTCGCCGACCAGCCGACGCGCGACCGTGTCGGTCTTGGCCTTGCGCAGCGTGTCCGCCTGGGCCTTGCCGCGGCCCTCGGCGACCGCCTCCGCCAGGTTGGCGAAGATCACCGTCAGCCACAGCCACGCGCTGATCGCCCAGCCGAACCAGTCACCAGGGTCCTTGAAGGAGAACACCGTGGTCAGCACCGAGCCGATCCACACCACGAACATCACGGGCGACTTGACCATCACCCGCGGGTCGAGCTTGCGGAAGGCGTCCGGCAGCGACTTGATGAGCTGCGTGGGGTCGAACAGACCCGCGCCGACCTTTCCTTCGTCCTTGTGACCGGTCGGCACGTCCTGGTGCGGCGCCCGGGTCGGAGTGGGTGTGGACATCGAGTCCTCGTGGTTTTCTATGCGGGTGGTCATGACGCCAGCCCCTCAGCCAGCGGGCCCAGCGCCAGGGCCGGGAAGTAGGTCAGACCGGTGATGATGAGGATCGCGCCCACCAACAGACCGGTGAACAGGGGCTTCTCGGTGCGCAGGGTGCCGGCCGTGACCGGGATCGGCTTCTGCTCGGCGAGCGAGCCGGCCAGCGCCAGGACGAACACCATCGGCAGGAAGCGGCCGAACAGCATCGCGAGCCCGGTCATCGTGTTGAACCAGTCGGTGTTCGCGTTCAGACCGGCGAAAGCCGAGCCGTTGTTGTTCGCCGCGGAGGTGAAGGCGTACAGCACCTCGGAGAACCCGTGCGCGCCGGAGTTGAGCATGGAGTTCGGCGGGGTCGGCAGCGCCATGGAGGCCGCGGCGAAGACCAGCACGAGCGTCGGCGTGATCAGGATGTACGCGGCGGCGAGCTTCATCTCCCGCGCGCCGATCTTCTTGCCCAGGTACTCAGGCGTACGGCCCACCATCAGACCGGCGATGAACACCGCGATGACCGCCATGATGAGCATGCCGTAGAGGCCGGAGCCGGTGCCGCCGGGCGCGATCTCGCCCAGCATCATGCCGAGCATCGTGATCCCGCCGCCGAGTCCGGTGAAGGAGGAGTGGAAGGAGTCCACCGCCCCGGTCGAGGTGAGCGTGGTCGACACCGCGAAGATCGACGACCCGCCGACGCCGAAGCGGACCTCCTTGCCCTCCAT
>NZ_WWKH01000325.1:0-27941 GCF_009865595.1 Streptomyces sp. SID1328
CGGCCGGTGCGGCGGCGGTGAGCGGGCGTCCCGGCGCGGTCTCGGGGGGTGTCGTGGTGCTCATGGCGGCGGCTCCTGCGGCGTCAGACGGCGAGCTGGTCATTGCGCTTCAGCCAGCGGAAGTAGAAGGAGGTGAACACGGTCAGGATCGACAGCAGCAGTACGCCGTACGCGGCGGACTGGGCGAAGTCGCGCGGCTGCTGTCCGAAGCCGAGGAAGTAGGCCCACGTGACGAGGATCTGGGCGTCCGGGGCGCCGGTCGGGCCGAACAGCAGGAAGATGATGGCGAACTGGTTGAAGGTCCAGATCACACCGAGCAGGACGACGGTGGAACTGACCGAGCGCAGTCCGGGCAGGGTGACGTGCCTGAAGCGCTGCCAGGCGCTCGCGCCGTCCATCTCGGCCGCCTCGTAGAGCGAGGAGTCGATGGACTGGAGACCGCCGAGGAGCGAGAGCATCATGAACGGCACCCCGCACCAGGTGTTGACCATGATGGCGGCGAACCGCTGCCAGAAGGTGTCCTCCAGCCACTGGGGCTGGGGCAGGTGGAGGGCGCCGAGGATCTGGTTGAGCACACCGGAGTCGGCCAGCATGATCCGCCAGGAGAAGACGGTCACGAAGGTGGGCACCGCCCAGGGCAGCACGAGCAGCAGCCGGTAGACGGTGCGGCCGCGCAGCTTCTGGTCGAGCATCATCGCGAGGCCGAGCCCGATGACGTAGTGCAGGGTGACGCAGGCGACGGTCCAGAACACGGTCCACAGGAAGTGCGACCAGAAGCGGTCGTAGGCCGTGGGGCCGAAGAGGATGTCCTGGTAGTTGGCCAGCCCGATGAACTTGTAGGTGGCGTCGATGTGGTTGACACCGATGGTGCGCGCCGAGTTGAGGCTGTTGGCGTCGGTGAGGGTCAGGTAGACGCCCCGCACCAGCGGGTAGCCCACGAGGATGCCGAGCACGACGACCACAGGCGCGATCATCGCGTACGCGTACCAGTACCTCTGGTAGCCGTTCTTCAGGCGCTGCCCGAGACCGGGCCGGGGCGGCCGCTCACCGCTGCGCCGGCCGGTCGCGCGGTCGATGGCGACTGTCATGGTGCGACACCTTCTACAAGTTCGGGGGCGGGCTGGTCACAGGCCGGTGGCCGCCGGGTTCTCCCCATCCCCCACGGCGGGGGGAACCCGGCGGCCACACGGGCTCACTTGCTGAAGTCGGGCACCAGCTTGGCGATGGCCAGCTCGGCGTTGCTCAGGCCCTTGTCCAGCGGCTCCTTGCCCCCGGCCACCTTGGGCAGCTCGGTGTCCAGCGGGCCCCACAGGGAGCTGTACTCCGGCATCGCCGGGCGGGGCTGGGCGGCGGAGAGCACGCCCTGGTAGCCGGCGATGCCGGGGTCGGCCTTGACCTGGGAGGTGTAGGCGTCGCCGCGGGTCGGCAGCGTGGAGTTCTTCAGCGCGATGGTCTCCTGGGACTTGGCCGAGGTCATGAACTTCACGAACTTCAGGGCCGCGTCCTGGTGAGCCTTGTCCGAGCCGGCGTAGACCGAGAGGTTGTGGCCGCCGGTCGGGGCGCCCGCCTTGCCGGCCGAGCCGGCCGGGACGGTGGCGATGCCGAGGTTGGACTTGTCCTTGAAGGCCGAGCCCTTGTAGAAGTTCGTGATCTCCCAGGGGCCCTGGATGATCGAGGCGACCTTGCCGTTGACGAACGCGTCCTGGATGTGGGCGTAGGCGTCCGCGGTGGTGTCCGCCTTGTGCAGGCCCTTGCCGGAGAACGTGCTCTGCCAGGTGCCGTACGCCTTCTTCGCCGGGGCGGAGGCGACGGTGATCTTCTTGCCCGCGGCGTCGACGGTGTCGGTGCCCTCGCCGTAGAGGAAGCACTGGGCGTAGTACGCCTGGGTGGAGCCCCAGTAGCCGTCGACCTTCGCCTTGTCCTTGACCTTCGCGGCGTCGGCCTTCAGCTCGTCCCAGGTCTTGGGGGCCTCGGTGATGCCGGCCTTCTTGAACAGGGCCTTGTTGTAGACGAACGCGAGGGTGTCGGTGACCAGCGGCACGCCGTAGGTCTTGCCCTCGTACTGGGCCTGCTTGATCAGGTTGGGCTCGAACTTGTCCTGCTCGGCCAGGGCGTCGGTGCCGTCCAGCGGCAGGAAGAAGCCCTTCTTGGCGAAGGCCGGGGTCCAGCCGACCTCGGACCGCAGGATGTCCGGCGCGCCCTTGGAGCCGGCGGCGGTGTCGAACTTGTTCTGCGCCTGGTCGAAGGGCACGTTGACGTACTTGACCTTGATGTTCTTGTTGGCGGCCTGGAACTGTTCGACCAGGGCCTTGTACGTCGGCGCCTCATTGGTGGCGTTGGAGGTGTCCCACCAGGTGAGGGTCACCGGGCCGTCCGACTTGCTGTCGCCGTCGTCGCTCCCGCCGCACGCCGTCGCCGTGAGGGCGAGGGACGCCACGAGCGCGGAGGCCGCTATGCCACGCCGCATGAGTTCTCCTTGAGGGTGAAAAGCCCGAGATTGCAGGGACGGCCCCGTCTGCCGCCACCCGCGTCGTGCCGACTGCGCCATTGCCGCGGCCGGGCGACTCGGAACGTAACAGCGTTGTAAGCGCCGCGAAAGACCTTGCAGAAAAAAAGTGCAAGAAGACGGCCGGGTTACCGTGTCGTGACCTGCCCCAGACCTTGTCGAAATACAGGTCTACCGCCGGTAGGCGGGTTGACGGACACTTGTGCAAGACTCTGCAAGCTCTTGCCGCGGGGGGCCGCCGCCGGGATCATCCCCTTGCGGCCGTGCGCCGGGCGGACCATCCGGCGGGCACGAGCGACGACATACCCATGAGGGGCGAGGAGCGCGATGACGCGGCAATCCACGGCGGGCCGTTCGGCCGCCCGCGTACGGCGTCCCGCCGGTGCGCCGGGCGCGGTGCGGCCGGTACAGTCCACAGGCGTGACCACACGGCTTGCGGACATCGCTGCGCAGGCGGGGGTGAGCGAAGCGACCGTCAGCCGGGTCCTCAACGGGAAGCCGGGCGTCGCCGCCACCACCCGCCAGTCCGTCCTGGCCGCGCTGGACGTGCTCGGCTACGAGCGTCCGGTGCGGCTCCGCCAGCGCAGCGAGGGCCTGGTGGGCCTGATCATCCCGGAGCTGGAGAACCCGATCTTCCCGGCGCTGGCGCAGGTCATCGGCCAGGCGCTGACCGGGCAGGGCTACACCCCGGTGCTGGCCACCCAGACCCCGGGCGGCTCCACCGAGGACGAGCTGACCGAGATGCTGGTGGACCGGGGGGTGGCCGGGATCATCTACGTCTCCGGGCTGCACGCCGACACCACCGCCGACATGCAGCGCTACGAGCGACTGCGCGCCCAGGGCGTCCCGTTCGTGCTGGTGGACGGGTTCTCGCCCAAGGTGCAGGCACCTTTCATCTCCCCCGACGACCGGGCCGCGACCACGCTCGCGGTCACGCATCTGGTGTCGCTGGGCCACACCCGGATCGGTCTGGCGCTCGGGCCGAAACGGTTCGTGCCGGTGCAGCGCAAGATCGAGGGCTTCGTCCGCGCGATGCAGGACCAGCTGGGGCTGGGCGCGGACCTGGTCGCCGAGGAGCTGGTGCAGCACTCGCTGTACACCCTGGAGGGCGGGCAGGCGGCGGCCGCCGCGCTCATCGGGCGCCAGTGCACGGCCATAGTGTGCGCCAGCGACATGATGGCGCTCGGCGCGATACGGGCCGCCCGGCAGCTCGGCCTCGACGTGCCGCGCGACGTCTCGGTGGTCGGCTTCGACGACTCGCCGCTGATCGCGTTCACCGACCCGCCGCTGACCACCGTGCGCAAGCCCGTCCCGGCCATGGGCCAGGCCGCGGTGCGCACGCTGCTGGAGGAGATCGGCGGGACGCCCGCCCCGCACAGCGAGTTCGTCTTCATGCCGGAGCTGGTCGTGCGTGGGTCCACCGCCTCGGCGCCGGGCGAGCGTTCGCGGGGCTGAGCGCCCGCCCGGCCAGGCGTTTTCGCGCAGAACATGCGTGGTGGTACCGGCCTTGGGATGATCTGTCGAGCGTCCCTTGTCTGGCAGACTTGGTAGCTATGAGTGACTCGACCGTGACAGGACCGGGCGGCCACCGCGACGAGGTGGCCGTACCGCGGACCGTCACGGGCCGGAGCGCCGGCGGGGCGCGGACCCTGCGCGAGCGGGTCCGCCGTCCCCGGCGCCCCCGGCTGTGGTTCGAGATCCTGCTGATCGGCGCGAGTTACTGGACGTACTCGCTCATCCGCAACGCCGTCCCGGAGCAGAGGCGCGAGGCGCTGCGCAACGCCGACGCGGTGTGGTGGCTGGAGCACCGGCTGGGCATCGCCGTCGAGACGTCCGTCAACCACGCCGCCGACTCGGTGGGTTGGCTGATCATCGGCATGAACTACTACTACGCCACACTGCACTTCGTGATCACCATCGGGGTGCTGGTGTGGCTCTACCGATGGCATCCCGACCGCTACGCCCCCATCCGGCTGGTGCTGTTCGCCACCACGGGCGTGGCCCTCGCCGGGTACTACCTCTTCCCGCTCGCCCCGCCCCGGCTGATGCGCGGCGGCCACTTCATCGACACCGTGATGGTGCACCACACCTGGGGCTCGATGGCCTCCGGCGACCTCAAGCACATGTCCAACCAGTACGCCGCGATGCCGTCCATGCACATCGGGTGGTCGCTGTGGTGCGGGCTGACCGTGTTCGCGCTGGCCTCGGTGCCGTGGGTACGGGTGCTGGGGCTGGCGTACCCGGCGCTGACGCTGCTGGTCATCGTCTCCACGGCCAACCACTTCTGGCTGGACGCGGTCGGCGGGATGCTGTGCCTCGCCTTCGGGGTGACGGTGGCCCGGCTCTGGTACGGACGGTGGCCGCAGGTGCCCAGAGCCGTGCTCGGTGCCGGGGCGCGTCAGCCGGCGTAGAACAGCTCGTCCACGACCGACCGGGCCCGGCGGGCGGTACGGCGGTACGCGTCCAGCATGTCGCCGGCCCGGCCCTCGCCGTAACCCAGGTAGCGGCCCACCGCCGCCAGTTCGCGGGGCTCGGTGGGGAAGGTGTCGCCCGCCCGGCCCCGGACCAGCATCACCGCGTTGCGGACCCGGCTGGCCAGCACCCACGCCTCGTCCAGCACGGCCGCGTCCTCCGCGCCGATCAGGCCGGCCTCGCGCGCCGCCGCCAGCGCCTCACGGGTCCTCGGGGTGCGCAGGCCCGGCACCTCCCAGGCGTGCCGGAGCTGCAGCAGCTGGACCGTCCACTCCACGTCCGACAGACCGCCGGGGCCCAGCTTGGTGTGCAGCTTGGGGTCGGCGCCGCGCGGCAGCCGCTCGGACTCCATCCGGGCCTTCAGCCGGCGGATCTCGCGCACCGCGTCCTCGTCCAGGCCGCGGGCGGGGTAGCGCAGCGGGTCGATCAGCGCCATGAAGCGGCGGCCCAGGTCCTCGTCGCCCGCCACCGGCTCCGCCCGCAGCAGCGCCTGCGACTCCCAGCCCAGCGACCACCTGCGGTAGTACGCCTCGTACGACTTCAGGGTGCGGACCAGCGGACCGGACTTGCCCTCCGGGCGCAGGTCGGCGTCGATCAGCAGGGGCGGGTCGGCGCTGGGGAGCTGGAGCAGGCGGCGCATCTCGGCCACCACCTTGTTGGCGGCCTTCGCGGCCTCGTGCTCGTCCACGCCCTCCCTCGGTTCGTGCACGAACAACACGTCCGCGTCGGAGCCGTAGCCGAGTTCGTGGCCGCCGAATCTACCCATGCCGATGATCGCGAACCTGGTCGGGAGGGTGTCGCCCCAGGTCTCGCGGACGACCGCCCGGAGGGTGCCGGCGAGGGTGGCGGCGGTGAGGTCGGAGATCGCGTTGCCCGTGCGGTCCAGGAGGACGCCCTCGTCGGACTCCGCCGGGGTGGTTTCCGTGCCGTACGAGCCGACGATGTCCGCTGCGGCGGTGCGGAAGAGTTCCCGGCGCCTCACGCCTCGGGCGGCTGTCACGCCCTGTTCCGCGTTCTCCGCGCGGTTCACCGCCGCGGTGATCTCCTGTTCCAGCTGGGCCCTGCCTCGGGGTTGCAGACCGCCCGCGTCTCCGTCGCCGAGGAGGGCCACGGCTTCGGGGGCCCGGAGGAGGAGGTCGGGGGCCAGGCGGCCCGCCGAGAGGACCCTCGCCAGGTTCTCCGCGGCCGCGCCCTCGTCCCGGAGGAGGCGCAGGTACCAGGGGGTTTTGCCCAGGGCGTCCGAGACCTTGCGGAAGTTCAGGAGGCCGGCGTCGGGGTCGGCCGAGTCCGCGAACCAGCCGAGGAGGACGGGGAGGAGGGTGCGCTGGATGGCCGCCTTGCGGGTGACGCCGGAGGCCAGGGCCTCGAGGTGGCGGAGGGCCGCCGCGGGGTCCGCGTAGCCGAGGGCGACCAGCCGTTCTCTCGCCGCTTCCGCGCTCAGC
Source organism: Streptomyces sp. SID1328 (assembly GCF_009865595.1). Classification (NCBI taxonomy): domain Bacteria; kingdom Bacillati; phylum Actinomycetota; class Actinomycetes; order Kitasatosporales; family Streptomycetaceae; genus Streptomyces; species Streptomyces sp. SID1328. The sequence continues at coordinate 6,421 of NZ_WWKH01000325.1, forward strand.
CTTGTTTCGCCGGGGGCCAGTTGGGCCACGGCGTCCAGGAGGGGGCGGTAGAAGATCTTCTCGTGGAGGCGGCGGACCACTCCTGTGTGGCGCTTCCATTCCCGGCGCAGGCCCGCCACCGGGTCCGTACGCAGGCCCAGTGAGCGGCCCAGGCGGCGGAGGTCTTCCTCCGCCTCGGGGACCAGGTGGGTGCGGCGGAGCTGGAACAGCTGGATGCGGTGTTCCAGTTCGCGGAGGAACCGGTATGCCTCGTCGAGGCGGGCGGCGTCCTCCCGGCCTACGTAGCCGCCCTTCGCCAGGGCCTGCAGTGCCTTCAGAGTGGTGCCGCTGCGGAGAGCCTGGTCTGTGCGGCCGTGTACCAGCTGGAGCAGCTGGACGGCGAATTCGACGTCCCTCAGGCCGCCCGGGCCGAGCTTCAGCTCTCTGTCGATCTCCGCCGGGGGGATGTTCTCCACCACCCTGCGGCGCATCTTCTGCACGTCGGGGACGAAGTTCTCCCGGTCGGCCGCTTGCCAGACCATGGGGGCCAGGGCTTCCGTGTACGCCTCGCCGAGTTCCTTGTCCCCCGCGACCGGGCGGGCCTTCAGGAGGGCCTGGAACTCCCAGGTCTTCGCCCAGCGCTGGTAGTAGGCGAGGTGACTGCTCAGGGTGCGGACGAGGGGGCCGTTGCGGCCCTCCGGGCGGAGGTTCGCGTCCACCGGCCAGATCGAGCCCTCGACGGTGGTTTCCGAGCAGATGCGCATCATGTGGGAGGCGAGTCTTGTGGCCGCCTTCAGGGCCTTCGTCTCGTCCGTGCCCGGAGTGGGCTCCGCTACGAAGATCACGTCCACGTCGGAGACGTAGTTCAGTTCGTGGCCGCCGCACTTGCCCATGGCGATCACTGCCAGGCGGCAGGCTCGCGCGTCCTCGGGGGCCGCGGTCTGGGCCATGGCCAGGGCTGCGCGGAGGGTTGCCGTTGCCAGGTCCGCCAGTTCCGCTGCCGTCTGGGTCACGTCCGTGGTGCCGCAGACGTCCCTCGCGGCGATGGAGAGCAGGCAGCGGCGGTACGCCACTCTCAGTTCCACCGGGTCCGTCGCTTCCGCGAGGCCGCGTTCGAACTCCGTCACTCCCGGGTGCAGGTCCCTTGGCTCGTAGGTGACCAGTTCCTGCCAGTCGTGGGGGTGGCGGGTCAAGTGGTCCGCGAGGGCCGCCGATGCGCCCAGTACGCCCAGGAGGCGGTCGCGGAGGGGTTTCGCCGCGATCAGGGTGTCCAGGAGTTCCCGGTGGTCCGTGGGGGCCGGCTGGGCCTCCAGCAGTCTCACCAGGCCGCGCAGGGCGAGGTCCGGGTCCGCTGTCGCGCCCAGCGCCTCCAGGAGGACCGGGTCCGCCTTGACCGGCGCCAGCTCGGGGCTGTCCAGCAGGCGTTCCGCTCCCGAGGGGTCCGTGAAGCCGTGCCGAAGCAGTCTGGTGAACGTACTGCTCCTGCGCCCCGGCGTCATCCGCGGCCTCCCCTCGGGATCAAGACGGTCCTGGCCAGAGCCTAACCGTGCCACCGCCTCCGCCTCGTGTGGCGTCGGCCTCGCGTCGCCCGCGGGCTCGCCGCCACCTCGTGTGGCAGCGGCCTCGTGCCGTCCGTGGCTCGCTCCCGCGTCGTCGTGGGGCGGGGCCGCGCCGGGGGGTGTCCGTCCTCGGTCCGGCGACTTCTGTTTCCCCGATGCGTTCGACTTGCCTCATCGCCGGCCGCTGCGGGCGGACACCCCCCGACACGTCCCCTCGCCGCCGTTTGCGGGTGCGGCTTCGTGGGGTGCTCAGAGGTCGTCCGGCAGGACTCGGAAGTGGGTGTGCTTGCCGTTCAGGGGGCGTACGGTCCTGAAATCGCGCAGGTCTCTGGTGAGGATGGCGTCCGTCGCGTACTCGGCCGCCAGAGCCACGTTCATGGCGTCCACCAAGTCCAGGTCCAGTGACTGATAGCGGGCTCTTACCGTCAGTGCGGCGTCCAGGGTCTCCGGGGTGGGGTTCGCCAGGATCAGGCGCATCTCGCTCACCCTGTCGGTGAGGCTGCGCAGGATCGAGTCCGCCGCTCTGCGGCCCGCTCTGCTTGTGGCCACCTGGTGTACCTCGGTGAGGGCCATCGGGGTTGCCACCAGGAAGCCGCACTGGTCGGCCGCCTTCCTGGCCGCGGTGTGGGCCGGGTCCGAGCGGTTGTAGAGGGCGAGGATGCCCGAGGTGTCGGCGATGGCGATCACGCAGCGTTGTTCCTGTTCCGGTGCTCGCGTGCCTCGTATCCCCCGGTCACCGCTTCGCCGATCTCGTCCCGGTCCATCGGCTCGCCGAGGTCGAAGGTCTCCTCGTCCGCTACGAACGGCTCGTCCCAGACTCGGTGTGCCAGCGCGATGCGGTGAATGCCCTCGCGGATTATCTCCGCCTCCGAGAGGCCCAACCGGGCCGCCGCCTCCTTGATCAGCGCCAAGTCACCGTCGTCCGCGTAGACGTTCGTGCGTTTGAGGGCCATGGGGGCATGGTACAGCTCCTGTACCACCGACTCCGTGGAGAGAGGGCTTGCATGGTTACGGCTTATGCCCAGCTGCGGGGGCGGGGGCTTGAGGTCAGTGAGCCGGAATATCGGGTCCGGACCACTGAGCCGCTGCATCGGGTGCCGGCGCGGCTCTCCGAGGGGAAGGCGTCGTGAGCGGGGCGCTGGCGCGGGGGTCCGTGGCTACCCGGCTGCCTGCTCAGGATCTGGAGCGGGCTCGGCGGTTCTACTCCGAGAAGCTGGGGCTGGAGCCGTTCGACGAGCGGCCCGGGGGGCTGCTCTACCGGTGTGGGGATTCGTTCTTCGCGCTGTTCCAGTCCACTGGGGTTTCCCCCGGCACCTTTACCCAGATGGGGTGGGAGGTCGACGACCTCGAAGCCACCCTCGCCGAGCTTCGGGGGCGGGGGGTGGTCTTCGAGGACGTCGAGGCTCCGGGGTTCCGGACCGAGAACGGCGTTGCCGAAGTACAGGGCAACTATCCGAGCAAGGGCGCTCGGGGGGAGCGGGCTGCCTGGTTCCGGGACAGTGAGGGGAATCTGATGGGGATCGGGCAGCCCGTTCGGTGATCGGCCTTACAGCACCGGCAGGTTCTTCCGCAGCTCGAACGCCGTGACCTCGCTGCGGTACTCCTCCCACTCGCTCTTCTTGTTGCGGAGGAAGAAGTCGAAGACGTGTTCGCCCAGGGTTTCGGCCACCAGGTCGCTGCGTTCCATGAGGGTGAGGGCCTCGCCGAGGTTCTGGGGCAGCGGTTCGATGCCCATGGCGCGGCGTTCCGCGTCGGAGAGGGCCCAGACGTCGTCCTCGGCGCCCGGGGGGAGCTCGTAGCCCTCCTCGATGCCCTTGAGGCCGGCGGCCAGGAGGACGGCGTAGGCGAGGTAGGGGTTGGCGCCCGAGTCGAGGGAACGGACCTCCACGCGCGCCGAGCCGGTCTTGCCCGGCTTGTACATGGGGACGCGGACCAGGGCCGAGCGGTTGTTGTGGCCCCAGCAGATGTACGAGGGGGCCTCGCCGCCCGCGCCCGCCGTGCGCTCCGAGCCGCCCCAGATGCGCTTGTAGGAGTTGACCCACTGGTTGGTGACCGCCGAGATCTCCGCCGCGTGCCGCAGCAGGCCCGCGATGAAGGAGCGGCCGACCTTGGAGAGCTGGTACTCCGAGCCGGACTCGTAGAACGCGTTGCGGTCGCCCTCGAAGAGGGAGAGGTGGGTGTGCATGCCCGAGCCGGGGAACTCCGAGAACGGCTTCGGCATGAAGGTCGCCTGCACCCCCTGCTCCAGCGCGACCTGCTTCATGACCAGGCGGAACGTCATGATGTTGTCCGCGGTGGAGAGCGCGTCGGCGTACCGCAGGTCGATCTCCTGCTGGCCGGGGCCGCCCTCGTGGTGGGAGAACTCCACCGAGATGCCCATCGACTCCAGCATGGTGATCGCCTGACGGCGGAAGTCCATGCCCACGTTCTGCGGGGTGTGGTCGAAGTACCCGGAGTTGTCCGCCGGGGTCGGCCGGCTGCCGTCCGTCGGCTTGTTCTTCAGCAGGAAGAACTCGATCTCCGGGTGGGTGTAGAAGGTGAAGCCCAGGTCGGAGGTGCGGGCCAGCGCCCGCTTGAGGACGTAGCGCGGGTCGGCGAAGGACGGGGAGCCGTCCGGCATCAGGATGTCGCAGAACATGCGGGCCGTACCGGGGGCCTCCGCGCGCCAGGGCAGGACCTGGAACGTGGACGGGTCCGGCTTGGCGATCATGTCGGACTCGTAGACGCGGGCGAAGCCCTCGATGGCCGAGCCGTCGAAGCCGATGCCCTCGTCGAACGCCTGCTCGAGCTCCGCGGGGGCCACGGCGACGGACTTCAGGAAGCCCAGCACGTCCGTGAACCACAGGCGTACGAACCGGATGTCGCGCTCCTCCAAGGTCCGGAGCACGAACTCCTGCTGCTTGTCCATCTTCCGCTTCCCCATCCTTGCTGGTCAGGCCGCCTGTCCGTGGTGCGACGAGAGGCGGTCGGCACCTGAGCATCCCACCACATCGGCGTTTCGCGCGCGTTGCGGACCTTGATCGGCCGGACGTCTCCGGGCTGAACGTTCCGCCTGCGGCGGGAATACCGTCCTGCCGACCATCTTGCATGTTCATCGGGCCGTCCGTCATGGCCGCGGCCGTCGGCGGGCCCGCGGGCGCGAATTATCCGGTTGTCGCACATCGCTCCCCCGCGCTCCGCCCGTCCCCTTACGATCAGCGGACCCCGAGACCGCCCTGCGGAAGGACACGCCCCATGGGTACCGACCAGCACACCCCCGCCTCTTCGCGCGCCGCGCGCATAGAGGAGATGCGGCGCGCCGAGCGTGCCCGCGCCCGCCGCAACCGGGTGCTGGCAGTCGCCGCGAGCGTCGTGGTCGTCGCGGGGCTGGTCGCGGGCGGGGTGGCGCTGGTGCGCTCCCAGTCGGACTCGGGCAAGGACAAGGACACCGCCGCGAGCGGGGACGCCAAGGGCGGCTCCGGGCACTTCACCACGGGCGCGGACGGGGTGCGCACCTGGTCCGGCAAGCTGTCGCGCACCCACGTCAGCACCAAGGTGACGTACCCGATGCACCCGCCGGTCGGCGGGAACCACAACCCGGTGTGGCTCAACTGCAACGGCGACGTCTACAAGGAGCCGGTGCGGGACGAGAACGCGGTGCACGCGCTGGAGCACGGCGCGGTCTGGGTGACGTACACGGACAAGGCGAAGAAGGCGGACGTGGACGCGCTCGCGGCCAAGGTGAAGCGGACGCCGTACTCGCTGATGAGCCCGTACGCGGACCAGGACGCGCCGCTGATCCTTTCGGCGTGGGGGCACCAGGTGAGCGTGAAGAGCGCGTCCGACCCCGAGGTGGACAAGTTCTTCGCCGCCTATGTGCAGGGCAAGCAGACCCCGGAGCCGGGCGCCTCCTGCACCGGCGGGGTCATGAAGTGAGGCGCGGGTACGCCGGGTGGGCGGCCGGTGCCGCCGTCCTGGCCGTCGTCGCGGCGGGGGCCGGGGGGTACGCGGCCGGCGGGGAGCGTGACTTTGTCGCCGTACGGGTGCCGGGCGCGGAGTCGGCGGACGCCGGGTTCGCGCGGGACATGGCCGTGCACCACCAGCAGGCCGTGGAGATGTCGTACCTGGTGCGCGACCGCACCGGCGACGAGGAGGTGCGGCGGCTCGCGTACGACATCGCGCAGACCCAGGCCAACCAGCGCGGGATGCTGCTGGGCTGGCTGGATCTGTGGGGACTGCCGAAGGTGTCCGCCGAGCCGCCGATGACATGGATGGGCATGGGTGACATGCCGCCGGGGCAGGACGGCGCGCTGATGCCGGGTATGGCCACCAACTCGGATCTTCGGAAGCTGAGTTCGCTCGACGGGCGGGCGGCGGAGGTGTTCTACCTCCAGCTCATGACGGAGCACCACAAGGGCGGGGTGCACATGGCCGAGGGGTGTGTGACCCGGTGTGCGGCGGGGCCGGAGCAGCGGCTCGCGCGGGGGATGGTGGACGCCCAGCGGTCCGAGATCCGGCTGATGGCGGACATGCTCAAGAAGCGGGGCGCACACGCCCGTTCGTGAGAAATTCGGATCAAGTCAGCTCTTTGGCATGGTTACTTGAGCTTCTCTTGACCTTTTGCTGCCCCTGACATGAACGGTTCATCAGTCAGAGTGGCCCCCATCGTGCGATCTCCACGCCGGTCGACACCGCCGCTTCACCGGCGCACATCCGCGACGTACCGACCACGACATGCATGCGAAACGCATCGCAGGGGGTTCTATGAGATCCAACCGCGCCAAGACGCGCGCCGGTGTGAGCATGGCGGCGACGCTGCCGATGATCGCCGGGGCGCTGGCGCTCGGCATACCCGCGGCCCACGCGGACGGCCCGGCGCGCAACGCGCTGACCGGTACCCGGCCGCTGTGGGCCACGGCGAAGGCGGACAAGGGCGCCGCGGCCGACAGCGCCCGCGTCAACGCCCGCGTCTACCTGGCCGGGCGGGACGCGGCCGGGCTGGCGGCCTACGCCAGGGCCGTCTCCGACCCGGCCTCGCCGCTGTACGGCAAGCACCTCGGCGCCAAGCAGGCGCAGGCCCGCTTCGGGGCCACCAAGGCCCAGGTGACCGCCGTCAAGTCCTGGCTGAAGTCGGCCGGCCTGACGGTCACCGGGGTCACCGCGCACTACGTCGCCGTCTCCGGTGACGTGGCCGCCGCCGAGAAGGCGTTCGGCACCCAGCTCCACAACTACGCCAAGGGGAAGCGGACTTACCGCGCCCCGGCGAAGACCGCCTCCGCGCCCGCCTCGCTCAAGGGCGCCGTGCTCACCGTGACGGGCCTGGACAACGCGCCGCACAAGTCGAAGCACGACGATCAACTGCCGCCCCCGGACGCGGTGTTCAAGAACGCCGGTCCGTTCTCGAGCTACTTCGGCTCGAACACCGCGAGCAGCCTGCCGGACGCGTACGGCCACAAGATCCCGTACGCGATCCAGGGTTACACCGGCAAGCAGCTCCGCGCGGCCTACGGCGCGGGCCAGTACACCGGCAAGCACGTGCGCGTCGCCATCACGGACGCCTACGCCTCGCCGACCATCGCCTTCGACGCGGGCTCCTACGCCAAGAAGCACGGCGACGCGGCGTGGAAGACCGGCCAGCTCCACCAGGTGCTGCCGAAGAAGTACACGCACACCGGGGCCGACGAGTGCGGGGCGGCCGGCTGGTACGGCGAGGAGACCCTCGACGTCGAGGCCGTGCACGCGGTCGCGCCGAACGCGGACGTCACCTACGTGGGCGCCGCGTCCTGCCTCGACGACGACCTGCTCGACTCGCTCAGCAAGGTCGTCGACAACCACCTGGCCGACATCGTCTCCAACTCGTGGGGCGACATCGAGGCCAACCAGACGCCGGACCTGGCCGCCGCCTACGACCAGGTGTTCCAGTTCGGCGCGGTGGAGGGCATCGGCTTCTACTTCTCCTCCGGCGACAACGGTGACGAGGTGGCGAACACCGCCACGGACACCACGCCGGGCGTGAAGCAGGTCGACACCCCCGCCAACTCGGCCTGGGTGACGGCGGTCGGCGGTACCTCGCTGGCGGTCGGCAAGGGCGACACGTACCAGTGGGAGACCGGCTGGGGCACCGAGAAGGCCCTCCTGTCGGCCGACGGCAAGAGCTGGGACGCCTTCCCCGGCGCCTTCACCTCGGGCGCGGGCGGCGGCACCAGCAGGACCGTGCCGCGGCCGTACTACCAGCAGGGCATCGTCCCGAAGAAGCTGGCCACGGCCAACAACAAGGCCGGCAACCGCGTCGTCCCGGACATCGCGGCCATCGCCGACCCGAACACCGGCTTCCTGGTCGGCCAGACCCAGACCTTCCCGGACGGGACCCAGCGCTACAGCGAGTACCGCATCGGCGGCACCTCGCTGGCCGCGCCGGTGATCGCGGCCGTGCAGGCGCTGGCGCAGGAGGCGCGCGGCGGCAAGGCGATCGGCTTCGCCAACCCGTCGATCTACCAGCGGTACGGCAAGAAGGGCGTCTTCCACGACGTCACCGACAACCCGACCGGCTCCGGCCTGGCGGTGGCCCGTACCGACTTCGTGAACGGTCTGGACGCCTCCGGCGGCCTGACCACCTCGGTCCGCAGCCTCGGCAAGGACAGCTCGCTGCACGCGGTCAAGGGCTACGACGACGTGACCGGCGTGGGCTCGCCCGCGAACGGCTACGTGCAGTCGTACAAGGGCCACTGATCCGCGGTAGCCGGTGACGGGGGGCGTGGGGTGCCGGACACCTCACGCCCCCCATCGCGTCTGAGTGACGATTACACTGACGGGGTGCCTCAACTTCGTCTCGCCCTGAATCAGATCGATGCCCGGGTCGGCGACATCGCCGGCAACACCGAGTCCGTCGTCCACCGGACCCGTCAGTCGGCCGAGGCGGGAGCGCATCTGGTCGCGTTCCCGGAGATGATGCTGACCGGGTATCCCGTGGAGGACCTCGCCCTGCGCTCCTCCTTCGTCGAAGCCTCCCGCGCCGCCGTGCGCACGCTGGCCACCCGGCTGGCGAAGGAGGGGCTCGGCGAGGTGCCGGTGGTCGTCGGCTACCTCGACCGCTCGGCGACCGCGCAGCCGAAGTACGGCCAGCCGGCCGGTGCCCCGCAGAACGCGGCGGCGGTGCTGTACCGGGGCGAGGTGGCCCTCACCTTCGCCAAGCACCACCTGCCGAACTACGGCGTCTTCGACGAGTTCCGCTACTTCGTGCCCGGTGACACCATGCCGGTGATCCGGGTGCGCGGGGTGGACGTGGCGCTCGCCATCTGCGAGGACCTCTGGCAGGACGGCGGCCGCGTCCCCGCCGCCCGTTCGGCCCACGCGGGCCTGCTGCTCTCGGTGAACGCCTCGCCGTACGAGCGCGACAAGGACGACACCCGTCTGGAGCTGGTCGGCAAGCGGGCCCAGGAGGCGGGCTGCACCACCGCCTATCTGGCCATGACCGGCGGCCAGGACGAGCTGGTCTTCGACGGCGACTCGATCGTGGTCGGCGCGGACGGCGCGGTGATCGCGCGGGCGCCGCAGTTCGAGGAGACCTGCCTGCTGCTGGACCTGGACCTGCCCGCCGCCGACCCGGACGCGCCGACGGGCGTCGTGGACGACGGTCTGCGCATCGACCGCGTGGTCCTCTCCCCCGAGCCCGTGCCGCCGTACGAGCCGGAGCACCTCGGCGGCTACGCCCAGCGGCTGGACGACGAGGCGGAGATGTACGGCGCGCTGGTGACGGGCCTGCGGGCGTACGTCACCAAGAACGGCTTCCGCACGGTGCTGATCGGACTGTCCGGCGGCATCGACTCGGCGCTGGTGGCGGCGATCGCGTGCGACGCGATGGGCGCGGAGAACGTGTACGGGATCTCGATGCCGTCCAAGTACTCCTCCGAGCACTCCCGGAGCGACGCGGCCGAGCTGGCCCGGCGTACCGGGCTGCACTTCCGTACGGTGTCGATCGAGCCGATGTTCGACGCGTACATGGGCGCGCTGGGTCTGACCGGGCTCGCGGAGGAGAACCTCCAGTCCCGGCTGCGCGGCACGCTGCTGATGGCGGTGTCCAACCAGGAGGGCCAGCTCGTGCTGGCTCCGGGCAACAAGTCCGAGCTGGCGGTGGGGTATTCGACCCTGTACGGCGACTCGGTGGGCGCGTACGGCCCGATCAAAGACGTCTACAAGTCCTCGGTGTTCCGGCTCGCCCGCTACCGCAACCGCGCGGCCGAGGAGCGCGGCGAGACCCCGCCGATCCCGTCGAACTCCATCACCAAGCCCCCCAGCGCCGAGCTGAGCCCCGGCCAGGTCGACACCGACTCCCTCCCGGACTACCCCGTCCTCGACGCGATCCTCGACCTCTACGTCGACCACGACCAGGGGGCGGACGCGATCGTGGCGGCGGGCTTCGACCGTGAGCTCGTCGTGCGAATCCTCCGCATGGTCGACACGGCGGAGTACAAGCGGCGGCAGTACCCGCCGGGCACGAAGATCTCCCCGAAGGGGTTCGGGAAGGACCGGCGGCTGCCGATCACGAATGCGTGGCGGGAGCGGGCGTAGTCACTCGGGGCGGGCGCGCAGGCGGGCGTCGAGGGCGCGGATCAACTCGCCCACCCGTCCACCGCCTTGCGGGGCGGCCGGGTAGCGATGGAGTACGTCGACGACAAGGGGTGTCGCCCGCCGCACCGTCCGCTCGAGGTGGCCGGCCGCGCTCTCCCCGGCGACCAGCTCGGCCGCCCGCGCGGCGTGGGCTCCGGCCCCGAGGATGTGCTTGACCTGCGTGGCCTTGGCCAACGGATGCAGATAGGCGGCCCCGGCCGCGGCCATCGCCGCCCGCGCGGCCTCTCGTGCGGCGGCGGAGTGCGCCCCCTGGGCCGCCTTGAGCGCCGCCCACGCCGTGTCGCGCAGCGCCTTCCCCCGCTCCCCGCCCCGCGCGAACGCCCAGGCGGCGCTGACGGCCTCCCTGGGCCGCGAGTCTTCGGGCTGACCGGCCTCGAAGATTCCCAGCACGGTCTCGGCGGAGGCCGCGGCGAAGGCGGTGACAGCCCGGAGATCGTCCTTGCTCAGAACGACGGCAGCACTCATCGCCCCTCTTCCGGCGCCGACCGCCGGTCCGCGAGCCGGTCCCGGTCGGCGGCGTTCCCGGTACGGGCCTCGGTGCGGTGCCCTCGTTCCAGGTAGTCCCGGACGATCAGCTCAACCGCATCCTGCGGACTCTTCGCACCTGCCAGCAGCATGACCTCGATGGCCAGGTCGGCTTCCAGACTGATGGTGACCTTCGCCATGACCCCTCCTGAACAGACTCCCCGGAGCAGCGTAACCAGGGCGGTGCACTGGGAGGGCGACGACCTCGCAGACCGGGACCAGCCGCCCGGCATCGCCTTCCACGTCCTGGACGACGACCGGCGCCTGACCACCCACTACCGCGTCGTGCTCCGAGCGGGGGCGGGTCGGTGAGCTGATGAGGGCGGTGGCCCGGCGTGCGCTGAACGTGCGGGACCGGGCCCGGCACCCCCAAAACCACAGGGCAGCCCGCCGGTAGGGGGAAGGTCCGGCGGGCTGCCCCTTGGTGGTGCGGCAGTGGTCAGTGGACGGAGTGCTCGTCGAGGGGGAACGTTCCGCCGACGACGTCCTCCGCGAAGGACTTGGCCGCGTCGCCCATGACCTCGCGGAGCGCCGCGTACTTCTTGACGAACTTCGGGACGCGGCCCGAGGTCAGGCCGAGCATGTCGGTCCAGACGAGGACCTGCGCGTCGGTGTCCGGGCCCGCGCCGATGCCGACCGTCGGGATGTGGAGGACCCGCGTCACCTCGGCCGCCAGCTCCGCCGGGACCAGCTCCAGTACGACGGCGAACGCGCCCGCGTCCTGCACCGCCTTCGCGTCGCGCAGGAGCTGCTGGGCCGCCTCCTCGCCGCGCCCCTGGACCCGGTAGCCCATGGCGTTCACGGACTGCGGGGTGAGGCCGATGTGGGCCATCACCGGGATGCCGGACTCGACCAGCAGCCGGATCTGTTCGTGCGACCGCTCGCCGCCCTCCAGCTTGACCGCGCCCACCCCGGCCTCCTTGACCAGCCGGGTCGCCGAGCGCAGCGCCTGCACCGGGCCCTCCTGGTAGGAGCCGAAGGGGAGGTCGCCGACGATGAGGGCGCGGCTGGTGCCGCGTACGACGGCGGCGGAGAGCATGGTCATCTCGTCGAGAGTGACCGGCACGGTCGTCTCGTAGCCGAGGTGGCAGTTGCCCGCCGAGTCACCCACGAGGAGGACGGGGATGCCGGACTCGTCGAAGACGGAGGCGGTCATCGCGTCGTAGGCGGTGAGCATGGGCCACTTCTCGCCCCGCTCCTTGGCGAGGGCGATGTCGCGGACCGTGATGCGGCGGGTGCCCTTTCCTCCGTACAGCGTCTTGCCGTCGGAGGGCTTCGTCTGGGCAGCCGAGAGCTGCGTCATGGCAACGGCTCCTTCAGTTCATCTCGAGGCGCCCTTTCGGCGTCCCCGGATCGTCTCCATGGTGGCACCTCGTGCCGGAGGTGGCCAGGGGACCCCCGGACCCCGGTCCGAGAAGGCCCACGCAATACCTCGGCAAAGGAATTCAGATACGAGACGGTGCCGTATTGAAATGGGCCTACGATCGGGCACATGACAACCTCCCCTGCCCCCCGGATACCGGAAGCCGTGCACCGGCGCCGCTGGGCGATCCTCGGCGTGCTGATGCTGAGCCTGCTCATCGTGGTGCTCGACAACTCGATCCTGAACGTCGCCATCAAGACCATCGCCACCCCGGCGCCCACCGGTCTCGGCGCCACGCAGAGCGAGATCGAGTGGGCGATCAATTCGTACACCCTGGTCTTCGCCGGCCTGCTCTTCACCGCCGGGCTCATCGGCGACCGGCTCGGCCGCAAGAAGGTGCTGCTCGGCGGGCTGGTGGTGTTCGGCATCGGCTCGGCGCTGGCCGCCGAGTCCGGCTCGCCGGGCCAGCTGATCACCTACCGCGCCGTGATGGCCCTCGGTGCCGCCTTCGTCATGCCCGCGACCCTGGCCGTGCTGATGAACGTCTTCGAGCGCTCGGAGCAGCCCAAGGCCATCGGCATCTGGGCGGGCGGGGTCGGCCTCGCCATCGCCATCGGCCCGATCACCGGCGGCGCGCTGCTGGACCACTTCTGGTGGGGCTCGGTCTTCCTGATCAACGTGCCCATCGTGCTGGTCGCCCTCGCCCTGATGGTCTGGCTGGTCCCCGACTCCCGCGACCCCAGGCCCGGCCGCCTGGACCCCGTCGGCGTGGTGCTCTCCGTGCTCGGCCTGGTGCTGCTGGTCTACGGCATCATCAAGGGCGGCGAGCTGGCCGACTTCACCGACGTCAAGGTGCTGGCCACGATCGTCGCCGGTGTCGTCGTACTGATCGGCTTCGTGGTCTACGAGAAGCACAGCGACCACCCCTCGCTGGACGTGACCTACTTCCGCAACAAGGTCTTCTCGGCCGCCATGGCCGCCATCGCGCTGGTCTTCTTCGCGCTGATGGGCGTCACGTTCTTCGGCGTCTTCTACACCCAGAGCGTGCGCGGCTACTCCCCGCTGGAGTCCGGCCTGCTGATGCTGCCGCTGGCCGCCGCCCAGATGATCTTCGCGCCGCGCGCCCGGCTGCTGGTCGACCGGTTCGGCAACAGGGCCACCACCACCGCGGGCATGCTGCTGATCGCCGCCACCCTGGCCGCGTTCGCCGGCTTCGAGGCCGACACGCCGATCTGGCTGCTGGAGGTCGTCTTCTTCCTCATGGGCACCGGCATGGCGCACATCATGACCCCGACCTCGGTCGTCATCATGCAGGCCCTGCCCCGCGAGAAGGCCGGCTCCGCCTCCGCGCTCAGCAACACCTTCCGCCAGGTGGGCGGCGCCCTCGGCATCGCCGTCCTCGGCTCGGTGCTCGCCACCTCCTACCGGGGCGGCATCGAGGGCAGGCTCGGCGCGCTGCCGCCCGGCCTGCGTGACACCGCGGGCGAGTCCATCGAGGCCACCCTCGGCATCGCGGAGAAGCTCGGCCCGCGCGGCCAGGCCCTGGTCACGCCCGCCTACGACGCCTTCCTGCACGCCATGCACGTCACCGCCCTGTGGGGTACGGGCGTGGCGCTGATCGGCGCCGTCGTCGTCGCCGTGTTCCTGCCGGGCAAGTCCCCGGCCGCCGAGGCCGGCGAGCGCGAGCCGGAACTGATCGGCACCGGCGACTGAGTACCGGTACCCGGCGGGGGGAGGCTGCCGCTGCGGGAGAATCTTCCGCAGCACACCGAGAGGACGAGACGTGAGCCTTGCCGCAGACCGGCCCGCGCAGCCCGCCCCCGCCCGGGGCAGGCCCCGCAGCGAGGCCGTGGAGCGCGCCATCATCGAGGGCGTGATGAAGCTCCTGGAGGACGGCGTACCGCTGGCCGACCTCTCCATCGAGCGGGTCGCCCGCACGGCCGGGGTCGGCAAGGCCACCATCTACCGCCGGTGGAGCGGCAAGGAGGAACTGTTCGTCGACGTCCTGCGCACCGCCGAACCCCCCGACCCGGAACTCCCCGGCACCTCCATGCGCGACGACCTCGTCGTCCTCCTGGAGACCCTGCGCCGCCGGGGGCTGGCCAGCCGGTCCTCGGCGATCATGCACAACGTCTACGTCCAGGCGAAGTGCAGCCCCCGCATCTGGGCCGCCTACGAGGCGAGCGTCATAGCGCCCCGCCGGGCCCTCGCCCTGGACGTGCTGCGCCGGGGCCAGCACGACGGCGAACTCCGTACCGACATCGACGTGGAACTGGCCAACGACATGTTCGTCGGCGCCATGCTCGTCCGCACCGTCCTGCGCCCCGACGCCGACCTGCCCGAGGGGCTCGCGGAGGAGATCGTCGACACGCTGCTCGCCGGCCTACGGCCCGTCAGGCCCCCGGCGCAGTAGCCCGGATGTGCGTGTTTCGTCACAGAAACCCTCCGTGCAGGGGCTTCTCGGAACTGATGGCGCCGCCTCGCACGTCCTCGTCTTCCGAACGGCCGTCATGGGACGGCGGAACGGAGCCCGGCATCCCCTAGGGTCGTACACACACACGGGGGGATGACGGAGTGCACGGCAGGCAGTGAGGCACGGTATGGCGCAGCAGGCGTACATGACGGAGACGGACAACGGCGGCTCGGGGCCCGAGCGACCAGTGTCCCGGCTTCGGCGCCTGGCGCACCGCCTGTTCGGCGGCTGGCGCGGCGATCCCCGCATCTGGCGCCGGGGGCTGGTCACCGCCGCGCTCGCGCTGCTGCTGGCGCTGGTGATGGTGGTCCACTCGCGCATCCCGAACCGGCTCGGCAACCTGGGCAGCCTGATCGAGACCTTCCTGCCCTGGCTGGGCCTGGCGATCCCGGTGCTGCTGGTGCTCGGCCTCGTCCGCCGCTCCGCCACCGCGCTGATCGCGGTGCTGCTCCCGGCGATCGTCTGGCTGAACCTGTTCGGCGGGCTGCTGCTCTCCGACAAGTCGGGTACCGGCGGCGACCTGGTCGTGGCCACCCACAACGTGAACGCCGACAACCCGGACCCGGCCGCCACCGCCCGCGACGTCTCCGCCTCCGGCGCCGACATGGTCGCCCTGGAGGAACTGCCCGCCTCCGCCGTGCCGGTGTACTCCACCGCGCTCAAGGCCACGTACCCCTACCACTCGGTGGTCGGCACGGTCGGGCTGTGGAGCAAGTACCCGATGAGCCAGGTCGAGCCGGTCGACATCAAGCTCGGCTGGAAGCGGGCGATGCGCGCCACCGTCTCCACGCCGGACGGCCTGGTCGCGGTGTACGTCGCCCACCTGCCCTCGGTGCGGGTGAAGCTGGAGGCCGGGTTCACCGCCCGGCAGCGCGACAAGAGCGCCGACGCGCTCGGCGAGGCCATCGCGGACGAGACCCTCACCCGCGTCGTGCTGCTCGGCGATCTGAACGGCACGATGAACGACCGCTCGCTCAACGCCGTGACCTCCCAGCTCCGCTCGACGCAGGGCGCGGC
Source organism: Streptomyces sp. SID1328 (assembly GCF_009865595.1). Taxonomy (NCBI): domain Bacteria; kingdom Bacillati; phylum Actinomycetota; class Actinomycetes; order Kitasatosporales; family Streptomycetaceae; genus Streptomyces; species Streptomyces sp. SID1328. The sequence continues at coordinate 21,944 of NZ_WWKH01000325.1, forward strand.
GGGCAGCGGTTTCGGCTTCAGCTGGCCGGCCGCGTTCCCGATGGCGCGGATCGACCAGATCATGGTCAAGGGCGTCGAGCCGGAGAGTTCCTGGACCCTGCCGCGCACCAACAGCGACCATCTGCCGGTGGCGGCTCGTGTGAAGCTCGACATGCCGTCGTAACCCGCAGGAATACTGGCCTTGAAAGACTTTGTTCCGTACGGGAACATAGAAGATTCCCCCTGAGCCCTGTACGGCACTTTCGTTCTGAGAGGTCCCCTTCATGCCCCTGGCCCTGCTCGCCCTTGCCGTGGGCGCCTTCGGCATCGGTACCACCGAGTTCGTGATGATGGGCCTGCTGCCCGACGTCGCGGACGACCTGCACATATCCATCCCGACCGCCGGGCACCTGGTCTCGGCGTACGCGCTGGGCGTGGTCATCGGCGCTCCGCTGCTGGCCGCGGTCACCGCCCGGATGTCCCGCCGCACGGTGCTGATCGGCCTGATGGCCGTGTTCGTCGCGGGCAACGCGCTCTCCGCGTTCGCCCCCGGTTACGAGTCCCTGCTCGCCGCCCGCTTCCTGAGCGGCCTGCCGCACGGCGCCTTCTTCGGCGTCGGCGCGGTCGTCGCCACCGGCATGGTCGCGCCGGAGCGCAAGGCACGCTCGGTCTCCCTGATGTTCCTCGGGCTGACCGTCGCCAACGTGGCGGGCGTGCCCGTGGCCACCCTGATGGGCCAGCACATGGGCTGGCGGGCCACCTTCCTCGGGGTCAGCGCCATCGGTCTGGCCGCGATAGCCGCGCTCGCCCTGCTCATACCGGGCGACCACACCCACGCCACCTCGGCGGGGCTGCGCCACGAGCTGGCCGCGCTGAAGTCCCTGCCGGTCTGGCTGGCGCTCGGTACGACGGTCGCGGGCTTCGGCGCGCTCTTCGCCGCGTACAGCTACGTCACCCCGATGCTGACCGACTCCGCCGGTTTCGCCCCGGCCAGCGTGACGCTGCTGCTCGCGCTGTTCGGCGTCGGCGCCACCGCGGGCAACCTGCTGGGCGGACGCCTCGCCGACCACGCGATGCGGGGCACGCTGTTCGGCGGCCTGGCCGCGCTCGGCGTCGTCCTCGCGCTCTTCCCGCTGCTGATGCGCGCCGAGTGGAGCGCGGCGCTCGGCGTGGCCCTGCTCGGCATGGCCGCCTTCGTCACCGGCTCCCCCCTCCAGCTCATGGTCATGGAGAAGGCCGCCGCGGCCCCCTCCCTCGCCTCCTCCGCCAACCAGGCCGCCTTCAACCTGGCGAACGCCGGCGGCGCGTGGATCGGCGGGCTGGCCCTGGCGGCGGGCTTCGGCGCGACGTCGCCCGCGCTGGCGGGTGCGCTGCTCGCCGTCCTCGGCCTGGGTGTCGCGGGCGTCGCGTACGGGGTGGACCGGCGACGGGCGTCCGCGCCCGCGGGCCGGCTCGTGGCGGCGCACGTTCCTGAGGCGCAGGAGACGGTGCACCGTTGAGTTCCGCCCACTGACGGCCCGAGGCCCTTGGCTAAGGGTGCGGCTTCTCGCCCCTCGCCAGCATCGCCACGTACTTCTCGATCCGGCGGGCCCGGGTCTCGGCCCTCTTGGCGTCCTGGACCCGGTAAAGGATCGCGTAGCGGTTCGGCCGGTCCAGCGTCTCGAAGAACTCCGCAGCGGCCGGATCGGCGGTCAGGGCCGCCATGAGGTCCTCCGGCACCGTGGCGGTCCTCGCGCCGTCGTAGGCCGCCTCCCAGCGGCCGTCCGCCTTCGCGCGGTCGACCTCGGCCTGTCCGGGCGGACGCATCCGGCCCTGCGCGATCAGGGCGGCCGCCTTCTCCCGGTTGACCTTGGACCACTTGCTGCGCGGCGTGCGCGGGGTGAAGCGCTGGAGCCACCACTGATCGTCGAACGTGGCCTTCTGGCCGTCGATCCAGCCGTGGCAGAGTGCCGCGTCGAGCGCCTGGGTGTAGTCCAGCGCCACGATTCCGGGGCGCTTCCTGCGCAGCTTGAGCCAGATGCCGGGCGAGACGGCGTGGTTCTCGCCGAGCCATGCCTCGAATGCCTCGGCGGTTTCGAATGCGACGATCTCCAGGTCCCGGGTCACCCCGGCAGCGAACCACACCACCGACGGGGTGGGGCAGCCCTGTCGGCAACATGTCGGTGCTTTGTCGGTGCCCCCTGGCACAGTCCTCCCCATGACGCGAATCGATGAGAACCCCGGCGGCGGCCGTTCCGCCGTGTCCGTGCGGGGGATGGTCAAGCACTACGGCGAGACCAAGGCGCTGGACGGGGTGGATCTGGAGGTCCGGGAGGGGACCGTGATGGGGGTGCTCGGGCCGAACGGCGCCGGGAAGACCACCCTCGTACGGATTCTGTCGACCCTGATCACCCCGGACGCCGGCGAGGCGCTCGTGGCCGGGTACGACGTGGTGCGGCAGCCCCGGCAGTTGCGCCGGGTGATCGGGCTGACCGGGCAGTACGCCTCGGTGGACGAGAAGCTGCCCGGCTGGGAGAACCTGTACATGATCGGTCGGCTGCTGGACCTGTCCCGCAAGGACGCCCGCGCCCGCGCCGACGAGCTGCTGGAGCGTTTCTCCCTGACCGAGGCGGCCAAGCGCCCCGCCTCCACCTACTCCGGCGGCATGCGGCGCCGCCTGGACCTGGCCGCCTCCATGATCGGCCGCCCGCAGGTGCTGTTCCTGGACGAGCCCACCACCGGCCTCGACCCCCGGACCCGCAACGAGGTCTGGGACGAGGTCAAGGCGATGGTCGGCGAGGGCGTGACCGTGCTGCTCACCACCCAGTACATGGAGGAGGCCGAGCAGCTCGCCTCCGAGCTGACCGTGGTGGACCGGGGCAAGGTCATCGCCGGCGGCCGGATCGAGGAGCTGAAGGCGAAGGTCGGCGGCCGCACCCTGCGCGTACGCCCCATCGACCCGCTCCAGCTGGAGCCGCTCGCCACCACGCTGGACGAGCTGGGCATCACCGGTCTGGCGACCACCACCGTGGACCACCAGACCGGCACCCTGCTGGTGCCGGTCCTCAGCGACGAGCAGCTCACCGCGGTCGTCGGCGCGGTCACCGCGCGCGGCATCACCATCTCCTCCATCGTCACCGAACTCCCCAGCCTGGACGAGGTGTTCCTCTCGCTCACCGGCCACCGCGCCAGTGCCCCGCAGGACGCCACGCCCGCCGATTCCCGCGAAGAGGTCGCCGTATGAGCGCCATCACGACCGTCCCGTCCGTACCGCCGGCGGACTCCCGCATCACCCTGCGCGGCCACCTGCGGCACACCGGCGCCCTCGTCCGCCGCAACCTGCTGTGGATCAAGCAGGACCCGGAGTCGATGTTCGACGCGCTGCTGATGCCCGTCGTCTTCACCCTGCTGTTCGTGTTCGTCTTCGGCGGCTCCATCGGCCAGGCCCTCGGCGGCGGCCAGGACCAGTACGTGCAGTACGTCATCCCCGGCATGCTGGCGATGATGAGCATGACGATGTCGCAGGGCGTCGGCACCGGCTTCAGCCAGGACTTCAACAGCGGGGTCATGGACCGGTTCCGCTCGCTGCCCATCGGCCGCGGCTCGGTGCTGTTCGCCAAGCTCGCGGTGGAGCTGGGCCGGATGCTGTTCGCCACGGCCGTGCTGATGGTCGTCGCCGTGCTGGTCGGCTTCGACATCACGAGCTGGCCGGGCCTGTTCGCCACCGTCGGACTGGCCACGCTGTTCGCGTCCTCGATCATGTGGGTCTTCCTCACCCTGGGCGTGGTGATGAAGAGCGCGCAGTCCGTGCAGGCGATGGGCTTCCTGGTGCTGTTCCCGCTCCAGTTCGGCTCGTCCATCTTCGCGCCGACCAAGTCGATGCCCGGCTGGCTGCAGGCGTTCACCGACTACAACCCGCTGTCCACGCTCGCCGACGCGGCGCGCGGTCTGATGGTCGGCGGCCCGGTCGCCCACGACCTGTGGGTCACGGTCGGCTGGTCGGTGGCGATCACCGCGGTGATGGCACCGGTCGCCATCCACAAGTTCCGCACCAAGACCTGACGTTCACCGGGGCACCGTTCACCGCTTCACACCAGGGCGGTGGCCTCCACGAGGGAGAGGCCACCGCCTTCGGCGTACGCGGCGCGGAACGCCGTCTCGCCGAGCACTTCACGGATACGGGCCGCCGTGCGGTCGTACGCCCGCTGCTCCACCTGCGGCCGCAGATGTCCCTCCGGCATCAGGGCCGCCGAGGCGCCCAGGCAGCGGGCGGCGTCCAGGGCGCGGGAGCCGTCGGGGACGAGGGCCAGGGCGAGCGCCGCGACGGTGAGGCAGACGGTCGGCATCTGCGGGACGACCACCTCGCACAGCGAGTCGCCGGCCAGACCCAGCGCCCGGCGCACACCCTCCAGCGCGCGCTCGGAGTGCCCTTCCTCGGCGTCCAGCCAGGCTTCCTGGGCCAGGATCATGGTGTCGAAGACGATGAACCGGGAGAGCACGAACTCCTCGCGCAGCAAGGTGAGTTGAGCGCGCGCCTCGGCGGTGCGCCCGGTGACCAGGAGCCAGGAAGCCAGATGCAGCCGGGCGACCGGCATGGCCTCGCTGTGCCTGCCGTCCAGTTCGTGCACGACCTCCTGCAGCAGCCGTTCGCCCCGCTCCTCGTCCCCCGCCTCCAGCAGCACATTGCCGAGGCGGGCGCCGAGGACGGCCATCTGGGCGCGGGCCCCGAGGTGTTCGGCGTGCGCCATGGCGCCCTCGTAGTCGGCGGCGGCCTGGCGGTACATGCCCTTGCGCTCATGGGCCTCGCCGCGCGCGGACAGCGCCTCGGCGAGCCCCCAGTCGTCGCCGAGACGCCGGTAGATCTCCAGTGCCTCGTCCGCGTCGCGGGTGGCGTCGCCCGCCCACGTGGCCCGGTTGGCCAGCAGGTTGGCGCGGGTCTGGAGGGCGCCCGCCAGCTCCCACTCGTAGCCGGGCGTCTCCCGGCAGGTGCGCACGGTGGCGTCGGTGATCTCGGGCAGCCGGCTCACGCCGTGGACGAGCATCTCGGCGAACCACCAGAGCATGCCGGGCGAGCGGCAGGTCTGCGGCAGGCCGGGGCGGTAGACCTCGGTGACGACGGTCAGCTTGTCCCGCGCCGCCGGGCTCTGCCACGCCTCCATGTCGGTGTCCATGCAGGCCAGATGGGCCAGGTGCAGCCCGCGCCGGGCCTCGGCGAGGTCCTCGCCGGTGAGCGGCGGCGGGGTCTCGGTGCTGCGCCGCCACACCGGCTCGGCGGGCGCGGCCGGTTCCGCGAACGGATCGGGGCCGAGCGCCATGACCTCCTCGCACCAGGCCCGTACCTCCAGGCGCTGGTCACGCATCTGCCAGTACCAGAGCAGGGACAGCACCATGCACAGCCCCTCCTGCTCGTCGCGCAGGGCGACGGCGTGCCGGAGGGCGGTGCGCAGGTTCTCGTACTCCACCTGGATGCGGTCGATCGCCTCGCGCTGGTGGCGGCCGCGCAGCAACGGGTCGGTGGTGCGGGCGAGTTCGCGGTAGTAGGTGAGGTGGGCGCGCTCGGCGGCGGCGCGCTCCCCGCTCTCGTCGAGCCGTTCGCCGGCGTACTCGGCGACGGTCTCCAGCAGCCGGTAACGCATGCCGGAACCGGCGGAAGGGGCGGCCACCACCAGGGACTTGTCGACCAGGGAGCCGAGCGTGTCCAGGGCGACGGGCCCGCAGACGGCCTCGGCGGCGGCCAGGTCGCAGCCGCCCGCGAACACCGACAGCTTGCCCAGGACCTCGCGTTCGCCGGCGTCGAGCAGGTCCCAGGACCAGTCGACCACCGCGCGCAGGGTCTGCTGGCGGGGCAGGACGGTGCGGCTGCCGGAGGTGAGCAGCCGGAACCGGTTGTCCAGCCGGTCCGCGATCTGACGGGGCGTCAGCATGCGCAGCCGGGCGGCCGCCAGCTCGATGGCCAGCGGCAGACCGTCCAGGCGGCGGCAGATCTCGGCGCACGCCTCGGGGTCGTCGGCCACCGTGAAGCCGGGGCGGGCGGCCGCGC
>NZ_WWKH01000326.1:0-10645 GCF_009865595.1 Streptomyces sp. SID1328
CCGTGGCCCGGCCCGGCCGCCCCGCCGCCGTACTTCCCGTGCCTGCCGTCCTGTCGCCCCCCGTTAAGGCCGCGCTACGCGCTATGCCCGCCCGCGCCCCGGTCACAGTGCCGCTGCCGCGCTGTGCCGGCCCACGCGCCCGGTCCCGCCGGACTGGGCATGCGTCCGGCCGCCCGCGCCGAGTTGCTGCTCGCCGTGCGCCGTCCCACCTCAGTCGCCTGCCGGGGCCGCACGGCTGTCTCCGTCAAGCCGGGTCTTGGCCGCGGTCCGGTCATAGGTGGCGCGCCGACGGGCTACCACGGATGCGGTGATTCGGCATAAAATGCCACGAACCTCTGCCGGGACTGCGGCGCTCGGGAGTGCCGTGCCGCAGCCGTTGCGCCTGGCCGCACGCGGTCATGGAGAGGTGTGTCATGACCTGTTCGTCCAGTGGACGCCCGGCGGCTTCCGACTGGCGCGATCAAGCATCGTGCGTCGGAGAAGATCCCGACATCTTCTTTCCTCTCTCCGACCTGGCGGCTCCCGGGACAGAGGCCGCCCTGGCCCGAGCGATATGCCGCCGTTGTCCGGTCATCATCGCGTGCCGTACCTGGGCGCTCGATCATGGAGAGGACGACGGCATCTGGGGGGCCACCACGGCAGCCCAGCGCCGCGCCATCCGACGCGCGATGACGGAGCCCATCCCTGTGGTCAGGCGGCGCGGTGACGGACTCGGGAAGGAGTCGCTTGCCGAGTAGCACGGCAACGGTGAAGCGGAGACGTGCGCGCGCGTGTGCTGCTCGGAGCCTCGGAGGCAGTGCGGGGGACGCGTCGTACGACTGCGTCGAGGCGCCTGCGGTCCTCCGGTAGCCGATCAGCGCAGGCCGGTGACGTGCTGCTCCGACCGGTGCAGCCAGTCGGCGTGCCCGTCCTCGCCAGTGTGCGGCCACGACCTGCAAGTCATCGGCGGGCGCGACCCTGGCTGCGGCTACGGGCTGACTAGGTCGACTGGTTCGAGCTCCTGGCGCCGAAGGCCGACGCGGACAACGAGAAGGCGGCCCTTCGGCAAGGAGCGCGCGCCTCGCGGTCGGCGGTCCTGCTGCTCTCTGCCTGAGAGCGTCCCTGCGGGGCTTCTGCCCGAGCCCAGGGTGGCGTGTTCAGCGTAGTGGCGATTGGCGCGGGTGTTGCCCTGGGTGTCTGACGGGTGATCATTGGTGCTGCCTCCGGGGTGAGGTTGGCTGAGCGAGCGGGACAGTGACAGGACTCAGGTGCTTGCGTCTCGTCCTGGCAGGCACGGCTCCTGCACCCCGTAGGGCCGAAAGGCTGGGCACGGACAGCGACCAGTCGGGAGGAAAATTAGGCACGACCAAGGCACGGACAACTCGTTCGGGCCTTGGTCTCGGGCACGCCGGGACCGTGCCGTGAGCCCCTGCGAAAACCACTGCCGCTGCGGCAGTGGGCCTGCGACCATCGGGCAACGGTTCAACAAGGCGAGGAACGATGGCCAATTTCCGGTTCGGCTCGAACGACTACGGCGTCAACCTTCGAGCGCAGCAGCACGTCAACGTTTTCCCGGGCTGGGACGTCCATCGGCTTGCCCTGACCTTCGAAGTCACAGCCCATGGCGACTTCACCGAGGACGCCCCGTTCCTCGTCTCTGGCCGTCTGTGGACACATGAGATGCCTAGCTCCGCGAGCTGGATCGGCGTCCTGCACTCCTCGTCGGGGCCGATTGGACTGAAGCCGTTCGGGACGATGCTCTCGCTGGAGACGACCGTGACGGACCAGCAGTTGCGTGGCCTGGAGAAGCTGCGGGCGGGCGCCGACCTGTCCCTGCGCGCCGAACTCTCCCTGACCGCACTGGCAGAGACGAAGCACTGGCCCGTCGCCGACGACCAGGAGATCATCCGCGTCCCGCACGCGACGTGGAGCAACGCCCTCACCCAGCTGGATGCCGGCGCCTTCGTCGACGTCCTCATCCCGATCACCACCGTGGAGGCCCGGGCCACCGCCGCACGCCGCATCCGTGAGGCCAAGGATGCGATCCGTGACGGACGGTACGAGCACGCCGTCGCCCTCGCCCGGGCGGCCCTCGATCCGGTACGCGAGGCGTGCAAAACCAAGCAGCTCCACGACCAGGCGATGCAGAAGAAGGCTGGGGAACGGAACCAGGAGGAGCGCTGGGCGGTGCTCACCCAGAGCGCTTACGCCCTCTTCAGCGGCGCCCCGCACGACGACGTCGGCACCACCGAGAACTTCACCTGGACCCGCGCCGACGCCCTCGTGGCAGTCGCCACCGCCGCTGGCCTGCTCGCTCGATTGGAAGACCTGCCCTAACAGCGACTGTCAGCTCGCCGAAGAACCCTCTGTCCTACGCGCCGTTAGTTAGGTATTCAGACATGAGCACTAACGCTGCTGACTCCGCCTGGTTGCCAGACCACCAGCTGCACGTTGCGGCAACCCTGGCTCATGTCGATCAGACGGTCGACCGGGTCATACGGATGGTTCACGACTACACCGCTCAAGAGCCGCTCTTCCTCAAAAACGTCGTCGACGACGATCAAGTGCAGACAGTCGTGGCTGCGATAGCGCCACTTCCTGAGGCGATTCCTCGTCTTGTCGCTGACGCTCTCACCCAACTGCGTGCTGCGCTTGAACACACGGTGTACGCCGAGGTGCAGCACCTACTGCGGCGGTCTCTCACGGCGGAGGAAGCACGCAGCATCGAGATGCCGGCCAGCACGATCCTCGCTGACTTCGAGGCTTGGCTCAATCACCGCCGCAGGCGTGGGCTTCCACCGCTGCAGCCCAGTGCTCCCCTTGCTCAGCGCATCCGAGCTCTGCAGCCCTTCCAACGCCGCAATCCTGACGAACACCCGCTCAAGATCCTCGTTGAGTACACCAACATGGCCAAACATCGGCGGCCGACTGTTGCAGCAGCCCGCCTGGGAGCCGTACACCCCGACGCACCGAACCCCAGCCTTGCGGTCTCCCAGCCTCTCGAGCGGCGGCCACAGCCAGGTAGTGGGCAGCCGATCCATGTCAACGACATCATCGCGACGGCGCCGCGCGGCGCGTACATTCCCTTCTCGATCTGGACGACGGTGTCGCTGCAGCGTCCGCACACAGGCATCTGGAACAGCGCTGCCAAGGAACTGGAGTACTTGGAGGATTGGGTCCGCACCACAGCCATCCCGATCATCGTCACTGGCGGTCGCGAGGTCACGCCACTGCCGCCGCAGCTGGACATCTCCACCGGATACGACGATCTGCGCAGCGAACTGCCAGGAGCTGGAGCCGCCTCTGCCGCAGAACGAGGCGGACAGCGGATCCAGGCCGCGGTAGCACGCGCCGGCCTGACGGAAGTACTCGTCCCGCTGATGGGGAGGGACATGAGCGAGACGATCAGCGAGTGGGCGGCCACGCTTACCGACGACGCGGTGCTTGAGCGAGTGGACCGTCTGGCCCAGGCTCGTCATAGCCATCAAGAGGCACTCAAAGCCACTGGGCAGCTGGCTGCCGAAGTCCGTGAGTACATGGGCCGCCACCACGAGCCGGGCAGGGGCTGAGATGTCGGATCCGAAGCTCCACCACTATGTGCCTCAGAGCTACCTGGCACGATTCGGGCGAGGCGACATGGTCAGGGTGAGGCGCCGGTGCCCGTCGAAGACGCACCTCGCCAACGTCAAGAACATCGCCGCCGAGACTGGCTTCTACACGATCACGGACGACAACGGCCTGCCCTCCACGGCTATCGAGCACGAGCTCAGCGGCCTGGAAGGACAGGGGCTTGCCGCCCTGCGCCGAATAGACGAGACGGGAAAGCCCCCGGCCGTCGGCACCGACGACCGCGAGCTGCTCTGCCTCTACCTGGCTGTGCAGTTTGCCAGGACCCCGCGGCAGCGCACGGGCACGCTCTTCGGGCGCAACGTCACCGCGTACGCGAACGGCCGGGAGGTCGACCTGGCGCTGATGACCGAGTACCTCACACGCAAGCATCTCGGTCACCCGCCACGGGCAGCCGAAGCCCAGGGCGCCTGGGACTACTACCACGGCACGCGAGCGATGAACGCGGGAAACGACCCCACCCACGACGAAGCTGTCACCGCGACGCTCAGCTCTGTCCGGGTGTGCATCTCGCAGTACCGTGCTCGGCACTGGCGGCTCGAGACCAGCCGCAAGCCGAACTTCCTCACCTCCGATGCGCCCCTCGTACTCTGGCGCCCGGAAACTCCGGATGACGCCTACCGGGGGTTCGGCCTGGAAGGTGCCCACGAGATCAGGTTCCCGGTCAGCCCCACGGCCCAGCTCGTACTCATCCCCGGCCAAGGAACATCCGCCGAAGAGGTCAAGCTCAGCCGAGTGATCAGCTGCTGTTGAGTTGCATCGAGATGTCCCAATCAGGTTGCATTCACCTGTCTCACGTAACGCGGTCCGAGCTGCGATTATCGTCTGGGTTCTGTTCTGCCTCCGGTCAGGTGATGGGACATCAGTTGCAAACCTGCTGGTCATTTTGATGCAAGGCGATATAGCGCAGCACAAGGTAGGGAACCTTGAGCGCGGCCATCGAAGTTTGGTTGGTGCAAGAGGGGCCGGGTTATCAGGCCCGGGGCGTGGCGGGGCGTTGTATGGCGATCATGGCGGCGTCGTCGTTCAGGTGTCCGCCGACGTAGTGCAGTAGCTTGCGGCGGAGGCGGTCGAGGCAGCCCCACGCGCGTGGGAGACATGAGACCTCGACGGTGACCGCCGCGGCGTCAACGAGGCAGCTCCACGCGCGTGGGAGACATCGGCTGCAAATCGGTGATGGTCCGCATCCGGGCGAGGCAGCCCCACGCGCGTGGGAGACATACTTGCGGACCTGCGGTCCAGCCAGGGGATTGCTTTTTCTTTGCAGTTTTCGTGGATCGATTCCGTGATGGCTGCGCTACTCGCAGTCCCTTGGTGAATGTAGGGGAAAGAGCGGCGCGGGGTAACTCATTTGGTGTTTTCCCTTGGGGGGGCAAGCCATAGCCGGTCACCGCTGCCTGGGCTTCGTGTCGCGGCCGGACGGCCGCTGGCGATGGCCGAGAGGGTTGGGGGGCCGGCCTGGGAGGTAGCCGGCACTACCGGCGGCCGGCTGGCGAAGGATTGCAGCGCCCATCGTTGAGCCGGAGAGTGAGAGCGGGTCTCGCGCCACTGACGAGACAGGACGCCTGGGACGGCGGCCAGGGCGTCAGCACTGAAGCAGTCCTGCTGTTGGGGAAGACAGCAGATGAGCGGGATCTGCTGGAGCTGGATGGTTCCGGGCGGGCTGGGGAGAATTGCGAAGCCGCCTATCCCGCCGGTGAGGACACGAAGCGGGCTTACGGCGGGTGGGTTCACGTTCTGCTGCTGCTGTGGTTGTTAACGGGCCCGGGGCGCGGGGATCTGACTGCCCCAGTGGTGACCGCAGGCAGACCACTTACCACGGCCGCAAGGGCAGGCGCGGCTGCCGCGGGTGGGGTGGAAGGCACGCCAGTACGTACGGCGGGTGAGCGTGGCCGCTGATGTCGTTAGACCGAAGTCGTCCACGACGGCAAGGCCATCGTCGAGAAGGTTCAACATGTGCGTGCCGGCGGTGAGCAGAGAGTCAGCGATTGCGAAGGCTACGGTCGGTTCCAGAACTTGGACAGATTCTCCGTCGGTGAGTGACATGGGAGACCGTGCGTAGCTGCGCACCGTGACGGCTTTTGACGTGTGTACGAGCGGTGGCGTGGCGAAGGCGATTCTGGCCCCGAAGGCGGGGTGCGCGGCGTCGGAGAGCAGGTCGTACCACTTCGGGAACTTACCCTCGCCTGTTGCTTTGTTCAGCTTCTTCACGAGGGTGAGGACGTTGGTGGCCTGAAGCCCTTCGTGGCTGCCGTTCATCCTGGAGCCGAACCCGGCTTTTAGCAGGACGGGAGCGAGCGCCTCGCGGACTAGGGCGGGCCGTTTCACGGGGTCTTGGGCAGCAGCCTTGCCGGTCCGCCATGCCTGGGCGATGGCGCTCTGCTCGTCCACCAGCGATCCAGCTTCTTCGATCACAGCCCGGGCCGTGACAGCGCCGGAAGTGATACGCCATCGGGTCAGGTTGTCCAGGGTGTCAGCGAGGAGGTCCGCGCTGCGCCAGGCGTGGACGAGCCACCAACTGACCAGCCGTGTGTGCAGCTCAGGGTAAATGACGGCTGCCGCCGGATCGCGTAATCCAGCTTCAGACACCTGGTCCGCTGCCAAGACGGTTACCCCGTCGCTGGAGCGGACATAAACCCAGTCCTCGGCCTCTCGCTGGGCAAGCCGCTCCCATTTCTCCGCGGCACGGCCGGTCAAAGGGGTCAGCAGTACTTCGTTGGTTCCCGCGTCTTCGCTCATGCGACGCAGCGCGGAGACACGGCTAGCGAGTTCCGTGAGGGCGGCGGTGCGCTGAGTGCCCAGCGCGTCGGCAACCGCCTTGGTCAGTCCGGACGCATCCTTGTTCATCGCACAAGACCTTAGTGGCAAGTTCTTTGCTGCGGCGGTGAGAAAAATCCGCCGCAACGTGATCTTTGGCGGACACGGCTTAGCGGGGGGGCGCGTGAACTCGGCGGCTCCAGCGGGCGCATTGAACGCGAGCGGGGGCGCATCCTGGCGCAGCAAGGAGTCACAGCCCTGGCGATCCGTTGGTTCGGTGGGCCAGGTCAGAGCCCGGGCATCTGCGAAGCGGGGAGTCGAGCCCGTCTGCGAGGCAGCCCCACGCGCGTGGGAGACATGCAGCTAGGCCGTTCTTGGAGCCGGGGAGGAGCGAGGCAGCCCCACGCGTGGGAGACGTTCCGGGAGGACCTCGAAGTGGGGCCGGGGGACGGAGGCAGCCCCACGCGCGTGGAGACGTGCCCCCCTGGCCGGGCCTCGACCACTACACCGTCGAGGCAGCCCCACGCGCGTGGGAGACAGGTGGCCCGCCGGTAGGACCGGAGCGCGGCGAGCGAAACAGCCCCACACGCGTGGGAGACAGTGGGTAGTAGTCCACACCGAGCCGTAGGCCGCCGAAACAGCCCCACACGCGTGGGAGACAGGCTTGCTGACCTGCGGTCCGGCTGTGGCTTTGCTGCCCCATTGCCGTTGCAGGGATCTGCTTCCTGGGGCTTGCTGTCTCATGCAGCCTGGATCATCGAGTGGCGCCCTAGGGGCGCGGGTGAAATTGCTTGGGTCCTGTTTAGGGCTCAGGATGGGGCATCCCCTCACGCGGTGTGGGGTTGGAGGTGGGTCTTCAGGGTGGACAGGTACGCGCCGGAGACAGCCCCACACCTGTGGGGAGCGGATGAAGACATTGCCTCCACCTGCCTTGTGAAGCAGCCTCACGAGCTCCGTGAGGTACAGCGACGTCTGTCTACCGTAGCCTCAACCGGCGCTAGCCGTGTGTGCCTGGCATTGACATATAGCACGAAGAAGGCGCGGTATTGGCCTCTTTGTGAGATCTGCGCCGTGCGGGAGTTTGCTGTTGCTGTCGTGGAGTTCTTCCCGATTGCGGATGGCCAGCCGCGGTGCGCGAGGGGAGCAGCAGCCTGCCACTGGATCCGTGGGGCAAGTTCAGCCCGGCCTACGAGTTGAGCTATCCGAACCTGTTCCATCTCTTGGACACGGCGGCGGTCGCCGGAGCCTTGTGGGATCTGCATCTGAACCGGTTCCAGCGTCGCCTCATCGCGCGCGGTCTGGGGCTGACCGTGGGGCAGGCCCGGGGTGTCGTGATGTTCTGGGCGGGCGTGCACGACATCGGGAAGCTGAGTTCTTTCCAGCAGTGCGAGCCGGCCGCATGGTCCAGCGTGAGTCCGGGCTTGCGTGCGGATGCCGGTCGATGGCGGATGGTGCGGCACGACCGGGCTTCGATGCATGTCATGGTCGGTCTGTTTCGCCGGCTCGGGTATCCGGCGGCGGGCAACGCCTCGGTGGCGGTGCGGGCCGCGCAGGTCGTCGGTGGCCATCACGGCTGGTTCCATCAGGTCGATCTGCATGGGGCGGCCAGCGACGCGCGGGTGGCCGCCGAGCTCGGGGGCCCGCACTGGCAGGACCTGCGGTGGCGCTATGTGCTTGAGGTACGCCGCCGCACGGGGGGCAGCGCTGTTCCTGCCCGCGTTGAGGTGCCGGTGGCGGTGCTGGTCACCGGAATCATCATGGTCGCGGACCGGCTGGTGAGCCGGCCCCAGGTGTGGATGAGGCGCGCCGCCCACCCCGCTTTCACAGCGGCCGAGCACTACTACCGCGCCTGGCAGCCGGACGGCGTGGACACGCGGCACCCGTGGGCGGTGCGGCTGGTGAAGGACGCAGGACTGGAACGGGTTCGTCTGCCCGCCGCACCGTTCGCGGAGGTTCACGGCCACCCGCAGCCCACCGTCCTGCAGGCATCCGTGACGGCCGGCCTGCAGCAGGCGGTCACGGCGCACGGCAGCGGCATGGCGTTGCTGGTGGACCGCACTGGAGGCGGCAAGACGGCCGCGGCGTTGGAGATGTGCCGCATCCTCGGTGGGCCCATCGGTGCCGAGGGCGTGCTGTACCTGCAGTCCACGACCGCCCACGCGGACGCCGCGTACGACACGCTCGCCGCGTATGTCGCAGCCCACCGGCCCGAACGCGCGCCGGTCACCCTGGTGCGCCATCACGCCTGGCTCAACCCCGCCTACAGCGACGCCGATCTGCAAGCGTGTGCCGAGGGCCAGGTGACGCTGGACGACTGGATGGCTACCCCCTCACACGGAGCCACCGTCGAAGACTCATGCCGCCACGAAGACGTACCTGCCGCCGCTTCCATCGGCGCGGGCTGCGCTGAGAAAGGCTGTGCCCGCCCCAGGAACACGCGTGGTCGGCCGTCGAAGGCGGTGACACGCCCGGAGACCTTCATCTACGGCTTCGACCGCGCCCTGCTCGCGCAGTGGAGCGTGGCCACGCTCGACCAGGCGCTGATGGCCGTCCTCCCCAGCCGCTACAACGCGCTGCGCATGCTCGGCGTTTTCGCCCGCCCCGTCGTCATCGACGAGATCCACTCCTACAGCCCCTACACCCTGCAACTGCTGGAGACCTTCCTGAACTGGGCCGGCTCCGTGCACCTGCCCGTGGTGGCCCTGTCCGCGTCCCTGCCCGAGACCACCGCCCAGCGACTGCTGCGTGCCTACCTCACCGGCGCCGGCCACCGCGCCCGCGACCTGGCCCAGGCCGACCTGCGCGTGCCGTACCCGGGCTGGCTGTTCGCAGCGGCCTCGGACGCCTCCTGCCACCGTGCCGACGCGGCAACCTCCCGCGTGGCGGGGGACCGGCACCGTTCCACCGCCTCGGTGCGCCTGCTGCCCGCCCGCATCAGCAACGACGCCCCGGCCCCTCCCGCAGCCAGCGCCTACCCCGCCGACCGTGCACAGCCCGCGGACCATCTGGCTCTCATCGCCCAAGAGATCGAGCCGATCCGGAGGCACGGCGGCTGCGCGCTGGTCTTTCGCGCCACCATGGCTGACGCACAGGCGACCTACCTCCACCTCAAGACCCGGCACGGGCGTGGGACGGACGCGTTGAGGGCGGGGGAGGAGCTGGTGCTGCTGCACGCCCGGATGCCTGGCGAGCAGCTGCAGCCGGACACCCGACGCGTCAGGCATCTGCTCGGACCGCCCGCGCCCTCTCCCGCTGACGCCGGCTGTGCCGTAACCGGCCCGGCTGTCTTTGCTGAGTCTGCTGGGGCAGCCGCAGACGCCTGCCGGCGCCGTCCGCGCCGGCTGGTCGTGGTCACCACGAGCCTGCTGGAGTCCAGCCTGGACCTCGACGCCGACCTGGTGGTCAGCGATCTCGCGGACCTGCCGCGGCTGCTGCAACGCCTGGGCCGTCTCTGGCGCTTCGCCCACCTCGAGGCCTGCCGCCCGCCCGCCGAACCGCCGGATCGCCCCGCGCCTCCTGCCGGCGGCCGGCCACTCCCCGCTGCACCGAGGACATCCGGGCCGCACCGGGACCGGGGCCGTACGTGGCGCCCGGAGTGGGCCTGGCGGCGCGGCCCGGTGATGACCGTGCTGCAGCCGGTCGACGAGGAGGGGGCCACGGAGATCCCGGCTCACTGGCTCACCACGCACGACGAGTTCGCACTCCACCACACCGCCCACCTTCTCAGCCGCGACGGCGACGTGAGGGTCACGCTGCCCGACGACGTTCCCCGCCTCCTCGCCGCCCACCACCTGCACTCCCAGTCCGCAGCTGGCCTGAACCCGGCAGGTGTCTCCGGCGGCGGGCTTCCCGCGGAGCTGGCCGGCCTGCACGCCACCCATCTGACCCGCACCCGGCACCTGCAGCACCTGGCGCGGACACAGGCCGTCCCGCCGCCCTCCCGGGTGGGGTCGCTGGCCGACCTCCACCGCCGTCCCACCACCGCCGGGCAGGCCCCCACCCGCGACGGTGAGCATTCCGTGCGCGTCCTGCCCTGCTACCAGCAATCCGACGCCACCCTCACCCTGGACCCGGCCGGAGTAGTCCCCCTCCCCGACGGCTCCCGGCTCCCACCCGCGCAGGTACGCCGTGTTCTGCAGCGCACCGTCCCCGTCCCGCCCGCCTGGACAGCGGGCCTACCGCAGCAACCACAGCCCGCCTGGCCCGACGTCTGGCAGACCCACCCCCTCCTCAGCGGCCTCGTCCCCCTCGTCCACACCCCCAGCCCCCACCAGGCCCCCGA
>NZ_WWKH01000327.1:0-9663 GCF_009865595.1 Streptomyces sp. SID1328
GCCGTGCCAGAACCCGGCGAACCCCTGCTCCAGCCGCTCCTCGTAGAGCCCGCCCCACCACGCGCGGACCCACGCGTGCGTGAAGTCCGGGAACACCGACTCACCGGCCCGCCCCTCACCCCGTACCGTCCGCCCCGACGCGTCCCGCACGAAGGCGTCCACGGCCGAGCCGCCCTCGTACACCGCGTCCCCCGGCACCACCCGTACCGCCGCGTCGACGGCCGACACCAGCCGCACCCCGTCCCGGCGCAGTTCCTCCGCGAGCACCGGCAGCTTGGGGAAACGGTCGGGGTCGACGCTGAAGGGGCGTCCGCCGTCGTGGTGGCCGGCGTCCAGATGCAGGGCGTCCAGGGGCAGATCGCGCTCCTGGTAGCCCGCGACGATCGCCCGTACCTCCTGCTCGCCGGCGAAGTCCCGCGCGTGCTGGTGTCCCAGCGCCCAGGCGGGCGGCAGCGCGGGCGCGCCGGTCAGCGACGCCCATACGCCGAGCACGCGCGCGGGGGTGCCCACGATCACCCAGCAGCGCAGCGGGCCCCCAGCCATCCGTATCTCGCAGCGTCCGGCCCGGTCGTGCCCGGAACCGGCGCCCTCCTCGCCCTCCCGCAGGACCACCGTCCCGTCCCAGGGCGTGTCGTGGAAGACCAGATGCGCCGAGGCGTCCGCCACCACGAGCTGCACCGGCATCGCCACGGGCACCGCCCCGTTCCACAGCCGGTACGAGCCGTCGCGCAGCCGGGGCCCCGAGGTCCGCCCGCCCAGCCCGAAGAACCGGGCGTCCGCCGCCACCTCGGCCCGCTGCGTCCAGCGCGCCGCACCCCCGCCCAGGGGCTCCCACCAGCGCGGCGGCAGCTCCCGGCGCAGCACCAGACCGCCGGGCGTACGGATCTCCACCGCGCCGTGCCGGGACACCGCGACGGTCACCCGCTCGGCCACCACCCGCCAGCCGCCGTCCTTGTCCGGTTCCAGCAGCGCCCGGGGATCGACCTCGGGCGGCCCACCGGCCAGCGCGTACGACGGCTCCGGACCCGCCCCGTCCCAGCCGAGGAACACCGCCCCGCCGACCGCCACCACGATCCGCAGCTCCGAGCGCGCGAACCGGATCACCCCACCGCCCGGCTGCGGTTCCGCGTCCCGCACCTCACCCGGCACCCGCGCCCGCTCCGCACCCCTCGGCGGCAGCCCCACGGCATCGCTGCGCCTGCGGTGCCAGGCGGCCCGCACCGCCCGCATCCCCCGCGCGGCGCGTCCCGCGCCGACCCCGCCCCACGAACGCACCAGGTCACGACCGTTCATGCTGCTCACCCTGTCACTGTGCGCACCACGCGCGTGTGCCGTTCAACTGCCGTTCACCGTGGTGGGACCACATCGTTGACACACGCACCATGTGGGGGCGTGCCCTGGTGCCGAAGTCGATCACATGGCATCGTCCCTGTCAGCCCTGTCCCGCGCACCCCTCAGCCGTGCGCGGACGACGCAACGACGCGTACAGTCCGGGAGCCGCATCATGTCCACCGAGCATCCGCAGCCGCTCTGGCAGCCCACCGACGAGCGGATCGCCCGTGCCCGCATCACCCGGTTCCAGGCATGGGCCGCCGAGCACCACGGCGCCCCGGCCGGGGGCGGCTACCCGGCGCTGCACCAGTGGTCCGTGGCCGAGCCGGAGGACTTCTGGACGGCCGTCACCCAGTGGTTCGACGTCCGCTTCGCCACGCCCTACGCGCGCGTGCTCGGCGACCGCGCCATGCCCGGCGCCGAGTGGTTCCCCGGCGCCACCCTCAACTACGCCGAGCACGCCCTGCGCGCCGCCGACGACCGCGCCGACGAACCCGCGCTGCTGTACGTCGACGAGACCCACGAGCCCCGCCCGGTGACCTGGGCCGAACTGCGCCGCCAGGTCGGCGCGCTGGCCGCCCGCCTCCGCGACCTCGGCGTCCGCCCCGGCGACCGGGTCAGCGGCTACCTGCCCAACATCCCCGAGGCCGTCGTCGCCCTGCTCGCCACGGCCGCCGTCGGCGCCGTCTGGACCTCCTGCGCGCCCGACTTCGGTGCCCGCAGCGTCCTGGACCGCTTCCAGCAGGTCGAGCCGGTCGTCCTGTTCACCGTCGACGGCTACCGCTACGGCGGCAAGGAGCACGACCGCCGCGAGACCGTCGCCGAACTCCGCCGCGAACTGCCCACCCTGCGCGCGGTCGTGCACATCCCGCTGCTCGGCACCGACGCCCCCGAGGGCGCCCTGGACTGGGCCGGCCTGACGGCCGGCGACGCCGAACCGGTCTTCGAACAGGTCCCCTTCGGCCACCCGCTGTGGGTGCTGTACTCCTCCGGTACGACCGGCCTGCCCAAGGCCATCGTCCAGTCCCAGGGCGGCATCCTCGTCGAGCACCTCAAGCAGCTCGGCCTGCACTGCGACCTCGGCCCCGAGGACCGCTTCTTCTGGTACACCTCGACCGGCTGGATGATGTGGAACTTCCTCGTCTCCGGCCTGCTCACGGGTACGACGATCGTCCTGTACGACGGCAGCCCCGGCTACCCCGACACCGGCGCCCAGTGGCGGGTCGCCGAACGCACCGGCACCACGCTCTACGGCACCTCGGCCGCCTATGTCATGGCCTGCCGCAAGGCGGGCGTCCACCCGGCCCGCGACTTCGACCTCTCCACCGTCCGGTGCGTCGCCACCACCGGCTCCCCGCTGCCCCCGGACGGCTTCCGCTGGCTGCACGACGAGGTCGGCGACGACCTGTGGATCGCCTCCGTCAGCGGCGGCACCGACGTCTGCTCCTGCTTCGCCGGAGCCGTCCCCACCCTGCCCGTGTACACCGGCGAACTCCAGGCCCCCGGCCTGGGCACCGACCTCCAGTCCTGGGACCCCAGCGGCGCGCCGCTGGTGGACGAGGTGGGCGAGCTGGTCGTCACCAACCCCATGCCCTCCATGCCGATCCGCTTCTGGAACGACCCCGACGGCAGCCGGTACCGCGAGAGCTACTTCGACACCTACCCCGGCGTGTGGCGGCACGGCGACTGGATCACCGTCACCTCACGCGGCTCGGTGATCATCCACGGCCGCTCCGACTCCACCCTCAACCGCCAGGGCGTCCGCATGGGCTCCGCCGACATCTACGAGGTGGTCGAGCGCCTCCCGGAGATCAAGGAGTCCCTGGTCATCGGCATCGAACAGCCCGACGGCGGTTACTGGATGCCCCTCTTCGTCCACCTCGCCCCCGGCGCCGCCCTGGACGACGCCCTGCGGGACCGGGTGAAGAAGGCCATCCGGGAACAGCTCTCGCCCCGGCACGTCCCGGACGAGATCATCGAGGTCCCCGGCGTCCCGCACACCCTCACCGGCAAGCGCATCGAGGTCCCGGTCAAACGCCTCCTCCAGGGCACTCCGCTGGAGAAGGCGGTCAATCCCGGCTCCATCGACGACCTGACCCTGCTCGGCTTCTACGAGCAACTCGCCCGCAAGCGCGCCTGACCCTGCCTCAGCCGCCGTAGGTGGCCTCGGACTCGCCCAGCACGGCCGCGAAGTCCGAGGCCAGCCGCGCCGCCTCCGGCGGTTCCAGCTCCGCCGTGGTGATCCGCACCCCCGGCGCCGACGCCAGCCGGAACCGCGTCCCGGCCGCGACCCACCAGCCGCGCGACCGCAGGCCGTTCACCACGGCCGACTCGTCCCGCACCGGCACCCAGAGGTTCATCCCGCTCCCCCCGTGCGCGGGGATGCCCCGTTCACCCAGCGCCCGGGCCAGCGCGGTCCGGCGCAGCGCGTACTCCGCACGCGCGCGTGCCACCAGCGCGCCCGTGGCGGGGTCCGTGAGCAGACCGTGCACCGTCTCCTGGAGCAGATGACTGACCCAGCCCGAGGTCAGCAGCAGCCGCCCGTCGTGCCTCGCCAGCGTCACCGGGTCGCACGCGGCCGCCGCCCACCGCAGGTCGGTGCCGAGGAACTTGCTCACCGTCCGGACGTGGGCCCAGCGGGCCGGCCCGGCCGTGGCCAGCGAATGCAGGGGCGCACCGGAGATGTCGGACGCGTGGTCGTTCTCCAGCACCAGTACCTCCGGCGCCGCCCGCAGCACCTCGGCCAGTGCGTCCCGGCGCGCCGGTGAGAAGGCCCCGCCGAACGGATTCTGCGCCCGTGGACTGAGCACCACCGCGCGCACCCCGGCCCGCAGCGCGCCCCGCAGCTCCTCCGGGCGCATCCCCTCGCCGTCCACCGCGACCGGCACTGTACGCAGCCCCAACGCCGCGACGAGGTCCAGCAGATGGTGATAACCGGGGTCCTCCATCGCCACGGCGTCCCCGGGCCGCAGCTCGGCCGAGAGCACCCGGCCGACGAAGTCCAGCGTGCCGTGCGCGAACGTCACCTGCTCCACCGGCACCCCGTCGGCGCCGATCCACTCCCGCACCGCGCTCTCCAGCCGCGCGAGCCGGGATCTTGAACGGTGCGAGCGGACACCGGGGGAGAGGCGCGAGGGCGGTACCAGCGCCGGCAGCAGCGCCGGATCGGGGTGCCCGCCCGCCAGGTCCCGCAGGCCCTCGGGCACCTTGGGCGGGCGCCGGGACGCCACCGAGGGCGCCTCCGCCACGACCGTCCCGCCCCGGCCGCGGGTCACCACGATCCCGCGCCGCCGCAGCTCCTTGTACGCGGTGGCCACGGTACCGGGACTCACCCCCAGCTCCTCCGCGAGCCGCCGCACCGGAGGCAGCGCCGCTCCTGGCGCCAACGCGCCCTCGGAAACGCCCTGTTCGACGGAACGCGTAATCCCCTTGGCGGTCGTACCGCTGATCTCATATTGTGTTGCCACGTAGCTGATTATGTATCAGTACATAAATCGAGGCAAGGGGGAACCGTGGCCGCGAAGCCCGGCGCAGCCAACCACCGAGCACGCATACCGGGAGGCCGTGACGGACGCCGGATGCTCGCCGTCACCCTCCTCGACCGCATCGGCAGCGGCCTGTGGGCCTCCGTCTCGGTCCTGTACTTCACCTACGTCTCGCACCTCTCCGCCGCCCAGGTCGGCACCCTCGCCGCGGTCTCGGGCGCCCTCGGCATCGCGGGCGCACCCCTCGGCGGCCGCCTCGCCGACCGCTTCCGGCTCACCCACGTCCTGATCGCGCTCCAACTCCTGCGCGCCGTCGCCTCGTTCGCCCTCCTCACCACCGACCATTACGGCCTGCTGGTCGCCTACTCCGCGCTCGGTGCCCTCGGTGACCGCGCCGCCAGCATCCTCACCAAGCTGTACGCAACCCGCGTCGCCGGACCCGAGCGCGTCCGCTACCAGGCCTTCAACCGCACCGCCGCCAACGCCGGCTGGGCCCTCGGCGGCCTCGCCGCGGCCGCCGCCCTCACCCTGGGCACCACCACCGCCTACCGCTGGCTCCTCACCGGCGACGCCCTCTCCTTCGTCCTCGTCGCCCTCCTCACCCTCACCTGCGCCGAACCCCCCTCCGCGAGCCACGTCGCCGCGACCGCCGAGGACACGCCCCGCGCTCGCCCCCGCACCGCCTGGCGCGACCGCACCTACCTCGCCTACGTCGGCACCGAGACCGTGCTCTTCCTCGACGACACCTACTTCAAGATCGGCCTGCCGCTCTGGATCGCCCACACCCCGGGCGTCCCGCACGGCCTGGCACCCTTGCTGTTCGTGCTCAACAGCGCGCTGGTCGTCGCCTTCCAGGTACCGCTCGCCCGCTTCGGCGCCACCACCGAGGCGTCCCGCCGGCTCCTCGTCCCACTGGCCGCCCTCTTCGCCCTGGGCGGCCTCACCATGACCCTCTCCGCCACCGGCGACCCGATCCGCGCGACCTGCCTGCTCACCGCCTCGGCCACCCTCTTCACCCTCGCCGAGATGCTGCACGCCACCGTCTCCTGGGAACTCTCCGTCGCCCTCGCCCCCGACGACGCCCAGGGCAGCTACCTCGGCGTCCACGGTCTCGCCCAGGCCGCACAGCGCTCCCTCGGCCCCCTCGCCGTCACCGCCGCCCTCACCCTCGGCCCCCTCGGCTGGACCGCCCTCGGCACCACCATCGCTCTGACCTGCGGAATCCAGCACCGCCTGGTCCGCGACCGGCTCCGCCCGACCCCGTTGTCAGTACCCCCGGTTACGGTGAGTGAGCACTGATCGACAGCGCACACACAGGGGGAAACCATGGCGCACACCGACCACCAGACCATGCGACGCGTCCTGCGCCGCGAGATCGCGGGCACCGTCGGCCTGCTCACCGACGAACACGACTTCCGCGCCATGCGGCGCTACCGCAGCTTCATCTTCGACGACCACACCACCTACCTGCGCCAGATGGAAGCCGTCCTCAAAACCCGTGCCGCGCAAGGCAGTCACACCGCACTCGCCCTCTTCGACCCCGAGGAGTACGCCGAGTTCTGCACCGCCACCGGCATCGACCCGGAAGCCCCCGCCAGCCGCAGCCGCTTCACCGCCGAACTCGCCGCCCTCGGCCCCACCATCCCCTACGAGGGCGAACCCCTCACCGCACTCCTGCCCGCCCTCGTCGGCGAAGCCGTCCGCCAGGCCACCTGGGAGTACGCCACCACCCTCCTGACCCGCCTCGGCCCCTGCGCCACCTGCGGCGAGGACATCGGCCGTGCCGCCTTCGTCCGCGCGTCCGCCCTGCTCGCCCGCGTCCTGGAAACCGCGCCACCCGGAGCCCAGCACCTGGTGTGCAGCGTCGCCGGACCACCCGAGACCCTCGTCGCCGTGCTCCACGCCGATGCCGACGCCCACGGCACCGCCGAACCCGACCAGGCCGAGGCACTCGAATTCACCAGCGTCCTCGCCCTCGGCCTCGCCACCCGCAGCCCCGGCGGCCTCGTCATCCGCGTCAGCGCCCCCGACCGCCCCGACCGCGTCCACGGCTGGCGCCTGCGCGCCGGACACCTCCAGCCGCTCACCGCCTCCGAGGTCTTCGACGCCTACTGCACCGACATCGACACCGGCGACCTCATCGCCCCCGAATCAGGCGTCGACTACCGCGCGGCCCCCGACCTCGCGGACGACCAGGAAGACCACGGACACCACCACTGAAACGCGCCAGGGGCGTCCCACCCGAAGGATAGGACGCCCCTGACCACCACGAACCCACGCGCACACCGACGTGCCGCGGTACCGGCTACTCGCCCGACAGCACCGTCTGAGCCGCCGCCCGCGCCTCGTCCGCGCTGTCCGCCGCACGCGCGGCCGCCGCGGCCCGCTCGCACTGCGCCAGCGTGTGCTTCGCCAGCGTCGCCCGTACATACGGGATCGACGCCGCACCCATCGACAAGGAGGTGACACCCAGACCCGTCAGCACACACGCCAGCACCGGGTCGGACGCGGCCTCACCGCACACCCCGCAGCTCTTGCCCTCGGCCCGCGCCGCCTCGGCGGACAGCGCGACCAGGTCGAGCAGCGCGGGCTGCCACGGGTCCTGCAGCCGCGACACCGCACCCACCTGCCGGTCCGCCGCGAAGGTGTACTGCGCCAGGTCGTTCGTGCCCAGCGACAGGAACTCCACCTCCCGCAGGATCGACCGCGCCCGCAGCGCGGCCGACGGGATCTCCACCATCGCGCCGTACTTGGCGTGCAGCCCCGCCTCCCGGCAGGCGTCCGCGAACGCCTTGGCGTCGGCACGGTCCGCCACCATGGGCGCCATGACCTCCAGGTGCACCGGCAGCCCCTCGGCGGCCTTCGCCAGCGCGGTCAGCTGCGTCCGCAGCACCTCCGGGTGGTCCAGCAGCGCCCGCAGTCCCCGCACACCGAGCGCCGGGTTCGGCTCGTCGGCCGGCGTCAGGAACTCCAGCGGTTTGTCCGCACCCGCGTCGAGCACCCGCACCACGACCCGGCCCTCGGGGAACGCCTCCAGCACCTGACGGTAGGCCGCCACCTGCTTCTCCTCGGACGGCGCGTTCTTGCTGTCGTCCAGGAACAGGAACTCGGTACGGAACAGACCCACACCCTCGGCCCCGGCCTCCAGCGCGGCCGGCACGTCCGCCGGGCCGCCGATGTTGGCCAGCAGCGGCACCTTGTGCCCGTCGGCCGTCACACCGGGACCGCTGGATGCGGCCAGCGCCGCCTTGCGCTCGGCGGCGGCCGACTCCAGCCGCGCCGTCGTCTCCTCGGTCGGATTCACGAAGATGTCGCCCGAGCTGCCGTCGACCGCGATGACCGTGCCCTCCGGCAGCTCACCGGCGCCGGGCAGCGCGACCACGGCCGGTACCCCGAGCGCCCGCGCCAGGATGGCGCTGTGGCTGGTCGGCCCGCCCTCCTCGGTCACGAAGCCCAGCACCAGCGCCGGGTCCAGCAGTGCGGTGTCGGCGGGGGCCAGGTCACGGGCCACCAAAACATAGGGGTGGTCACTGTCCGGCACACCCGGCATCGGCACCCCGAGCAGCCGCGCCACGATGCGGTTGCGCACGTCGTCCAGGTCGGCGACCCGGCCCGCCAGGTACTCACCGGCATTGGCCAGCAGCTCGCGGTACGCCGCGAACGCGTCGTACACGGCGCGTTCGGCGGTGCTGCCCACGGCGATCCGCCGATCCACGTCGGACATCAGCTCGGGGTCCTGGGCCATCAGGGCCTGGGCCTCCAGCACGGCCTGCGCCTCGCCGCCGGCCAGGTTGCCGCGTGCCGTCAGGTCGGCGGCCACGGCGTCCACGGCCTGCCGGGCACGGCCCTGCTCGCGCTCCGCGTCCTGCGTCGGGATCTGCTTGGCCGGCGGCTCCAGCACGGCCGTCCCCATGTGCCTGACCTCGCCGATCGCCACACCGTGGCTGACACCGACGCCTCGCAGCGTTGTCTCCATCTCACCGTCTCCGCTAATGCGGTGGCCCCCGCCACCGCGTTGGTTGTCGTATATGCCTTAGGACGGCCGAGCCGTCAGGACAAGGAGATCAGGACCAGGAGAAGAGGCTGTCGCCGGTCTTCACGTCACCGGTCTCGCGCAGCTCGGCGAGGGACTCGGCCGCGGCCTCGAGCGCGACGACGGGACAGATGGGGGACTTGCCGGCGGTCTCGACCGCTGCCGGGTCCCAGCGCACCATGGCCTGGCCACGTGCGACGGTGTCCCCCTTGTTCACGAGCAGCTCGAAGCCCTCGCCGTTGAGCTGGACCGTGTCGATGCCGAGGTGGACGAGCACACCGTGCCCGCTCTCGTCGACCACGACGAACGCGTGCGGATGCAGGGAGACGACGACGCCGTCCACGGGGGACACGACCTCGGAGGGCTCACGCACCGGGTCGATCGCGGTACCGGGGCCCACCATGGCCCCGGAGAAGACCGGATCGGGCACGTTGGCCAGTCCGATGGCGCGTCCGGCGAGGGGGGACGTCACGTTGGTCATGGGGGGCCTCCCGATGAGTGGGGTAGGTGGCGGTTCCCCAGAGAAGTTAGCAGCTAGTGGTCTAGACCACCATCCTCGGGGGTTTGCGTCGTCGTCAGGACTTGTGTACAGTCATCGTCCTGCCTGAGACCGGGTGGCGCGACAGCGCGCTCATCCTCGGCAGCACCCAAACTCGTCAGATCCTATCTCGGGATCAGTTCTCGCATGTCTGCGATCGACTGGTCAGGGACACGGAAAAACCCTGCTAGAGTTTGGACCGCCGGAAAGGAAAACACCGAAGCGGAGACGCCGAAGTGAAAACCTGGAAAGCACCGAGGAAATCGGATCGGAAA
>NZ_WWKH01000328.1:0-20320 GCF_009865595.1 Streptomyces sp. SID1328
GTCCGTGGTCCCGGCCCGGGCAGGACCGTCCGCGGGGGCTGACGGCCCGTCCTCCTCCGAAGCGCCGCGGGCCTCCGCGCTCGCCGCCTCCGCCCTCTCCCGCCGCGTCTTCGTCTCCCGCGTCGCCGGGGGCACGGCGGCCGCGGTGGCGCTGGGCACGACGGGCTGGGGCACGTACGGGGTGCTGCGCGGCCCGCGCGTGAAGCGGCTGACCGTCCCCCTGGCCAGGCTCCCGCGCTCGGCGCACGGCTTCCGGATCGCGGTGGTCAGCGACATCCACCTGGGCCCGGTGCTGGGACGCGACTTCGCCCGGACGGTGGTCGACACGATCAACTCGACCCAGCCGGACATGATCGCGGTCGTCGGCGACCTGGTCGACGGCAGCGTGAAGAACCTGGGCCCGGCGGCGGCCCCCCTGGCGGGGCTGGAGTCCCGCCTGGGCACCTACTTCGTCACCGGAAACCACGAGTACTTCTCCGGCGCCGCCCAGTGGCTGGACGAGGTCCGCACCCTGGGCATGCGCCCCTTGGAGAACGCCCGCACAGAACTCCCGTACTTCGACCTGGCGGGCGTGAACGACTTCCAGGGCGAGAGCGAGGGCCAGGGCCCGGACTTCGGCAAGGCCCTGGGCGACCGCGACCCCGCCCGCGCCTGCGTCCTCATGGCCCACCAGCCGGTCCAGGTCCACGAGGCCGTCCACTACTCCGTGGACCTCCAGCTCTCCGGTCACACCCACGGCGGCCAGCTCTGGCCCGGCAACCTCATCGCCAGGGCCGCGAACCCCACGGTCGCGGGCCTCGACCGCTACGGCGACACCCAGCTCTACGTCAGCCGAGGCGCGGGCGCCTGGGGCCCGCCCACGCGGGTGTGGGCCCCGTCGGACATCACAGTGATCGAACTGGCCTCGCGCCAGGCGTAGTCAGCGCAGCCCGGCGAACAAGTCGGTCTCCGGGGTCGGGGCGCCGGTGGGGTCCTGGACGCGGAGGAAGGTCTCCGTGCCCATCAGTTCGGCGAACCGCTCCTTGCCCATCCTCAGGAAGAAGATGTTCTCGCCCTGGCTGGCGTGGGCGGCGAGGGCGTCGTACTTCTGGTCGCTGTAGGGGGTGGTGTCGACCCAGGTGGTGATCTCGTCGTCGGGGAGACCGATCTCGGCCAGGGCGGCGGCCTCGGCGGGGTCGGGCTCCGGCATGTCGTCCGCGAACTCGCGCATGACCTCGCCGAAGCGGGCCATCTGGGAGCGGGGGACGGTGGTCCAGTACACCTTGGGTGTCAGGTCGGTCAGCTTCAGCGCGGCCATCGTGATGCGGTGGGCCTGGATGTGGTCGGGGTGGCCATAGAAACCGTTCTCGTCATAGGTGACGACCACATCGGGGCGGTAGTGCCGCATCAGCTCCGCGAGGCGGGCGGCGCCTTCCTCCACGGGGGTCTGCCAGAAGGAGCCGGGAGCGTCGTTGCTCGCCCAGCCCGCCATCCCGGAGTCGGCGTAGTCCAGCATCTCCAGGTCGCTGATCTTCAGGACCTGGCAGCTCGCCTCCAGTTCGTCCCGGCGCATCCGGGCGACCGCCACCGGATCGTGTCCGGGCTCGCCCGGCTTCACACCCCCCGGCCCGTCACCGCAACCGCCGTCGGTACAGGTCACCAGCACCGTCCGGATGCCTTCCGCCGCGTACCGCGCGAGCACCCCTCCGGTCCCGGTCGCCTCGTCGTCGGGGTGGGCGTGCACTGCCATCAGCGTCAACGGCCGGTCGGTCATGAAGAGTCCTCCTGCGAGATGCGACTTGCCCGTGGCGGGCGTACCGCACAACCTCGCCGACGGGACCGGATGTTCCCCGCGTGCCGGCTCGCGTTCGCCTCGAGTCGGTCAGGGCTCGATGCGCAGGTCCTCGATGAGGCCGCCACCGAGGCGGAAACGGTAGTGCAGGTCCACCACGCCGCCCGGGAAGTCACCCTCCAGGCGGTGGGTGGCGACGTAGCGGTCCGCGTCGGTCTGCTGCGCGCCGATGAGTTCGGTCGTGTACGTGTACTCGCCGGCGGTGCGGGTCATCCAGGCTTCGATCGCCGGGGCTCCCCGATGGGTCCTGCCCTCGTCGGTCACGGTGGCGTCCGGACCGAGGAAGCCGAGTGCCGTTGTGGCGTCGTGGGCCCGGTGGGCCGTCAGGAAGCCGGTGACGACCTCGGGCAGGTCCTCGGGGGCGATGGTCCGGGGCTGGTCGGTGGACATGGGGACTCCTGGGAGGGGATCAGACGGTGGGGACGGTGCCGCCGTCGATGACGTGCTCGGCGCCGACGATGGCGGAGGCGCGGTCGGAGACGAGGAAGGCGACGAGTTCGGCGACTTCCCCGGGGTGCGCGGGGCGGCCCAGCGGGATGCCGCCGAGCGAGTCCATGAGCTGCTCCAGTGCCGCTTCCCGGGTGGTTCCCGCGTTCTCCGCGATGCGGGCGACGAGCCGGTCGGCGGCGGCGGTCCGGACGAAGCCGGGACTGACGGAGTTGACCCGGACGCCGAGCGGAGCGACCTCGTTGGCCAGGCCCTTGCTGTAGGTGGTCAGTGCGGCCTTGGCTGCGGCGTAGGCGAGGGTGCCGTCCCACAGCGGCATGCGGCGCTGGATCGAGGAGACGTGCACGATGGTGCCGCGTCCGGCCTCGGTCATCGCGGGCAGCAGGCCGCGGTCCAGGCGGACGGCGGCGAGGAGGTTGACGTCGAGCTCCCTGGCCCAGTCGTCCTCGGTCAGGACCGCGTACCCGCCCGAGGGGGCGCTGGAGCCGCCCACGTTGTTGACCAGGATGTCGACGCCGCCGAGGCGGCGGAGGACTTCGTCGACCACGGTGGCGGCCCCCTCCGCAGTGGCCAGGTCCGCGGTGATGATCTCCGAGTCGGCCATGTCGTCCGGGCGGCTGCGCGCGGTGACCAGTACGGTGGCGCCCGCCTGGGACAGGCGCCGGGCGACGGCCGCACCGACGCCTTTCGTGCCGCCGGTGACCAGGGCGCGTCGCCCCTGCAGGGAGTCGCCGGTGCCCGCTGGTGGAGTAGCCATGATGTGTTCCGTTCCCGGGCGCGGGCCGGGGAGGGGGCGCACCCGTCATGACTGCTAAAATAGAAGCCAGTAACTTCGACTTTAGCAGTAACTCGGCGGAGGTGGACGACTTGGCGAGCCGGATCAGGGCGGAGGACTTCGAATGCCCGCTGTCCACGACGGTGCAGCACGTGGGTGAGTGGTGGACGCTGCTGATCCTCCATGACGCCTTCGACGGCTACACCCGCTTCGACCAGTTCCAGGAGAGCCTCGGCATCTCCACCAGCATGCTCACCGCCCGCCTCAAGACGCTGGTCGCGGACGGCCTGCTGGAGCGCCGTCCCTACCAGACCAACCCCGTCCGCAACGAGTACGTCCTGACCGACCTGGGGCGCTCCCTGCGCCCCGTGATCGTCACGTTGGCGGCGTGGGGCAACTCCCGTCTCGCTCCCGAGCAGCGCAGCATGATCCTCGTCGACGCCACGAGCGGCGAGGAGGTCGAGCCCGTGGTCGTCGACGCGAAGACGGGCCGCCCCCTCCACGACAGCCGCGCCTACGTGTTCGCCGCCGGCCCCGCCGCCAGTCCGGCCATGCGGGCCCGCTACCCCCGTAGCGGCGGGGCCGCCGCCGATGAGCCCGCCCCCACCGAGGAACGCGGCCTCAGGAACCGGCAGGCCTGATCATCGCGAACGGCGCGCCCTGCGGGTCGGTGACCACCGTCATGCGGCCCGCGGGCGCGTCGAACGGCGGGACGAGGACGTTGCCGTCGCGGCGGACCAGGGCGTCCACCGTGGAGTCGACGTCGTCGACCGCGAAGTACGTCAGCCAGTGGGCCGGGGTGCCGGGCGGGTCGTTGGCGAGACGGGTGACGCCGCCGACCGTGAGGCCGCCCACGCGCAGTTCCCAGTAGGCGTCGTGGCCCTCCATCGGCGTGAACTCGATGTCGAACACCTCGCCGTAGAAGGCCGCGGCGCCGTCCACGTCGCTGGTGTGCAGCTCGGTCCAGGTCAGCGCGCCGGGCTCGTTGACCACGCCCGCGCCGAAGAACTCGCCCCGCTGCCAGACGCCGAACTCCGCGCCCTGCGGGTCGGTGGCGATCAGCATCCGGCCGAGGCTGCCGACATCCACCGCGGGGGCGAACGGGTCGCCGCCCGCGGCGATGATCCGCTCCTGGGTGGCGACCGCGTCGGCGGTGGCGAGGTAGGTGGTCCAGACGGTGGGCGGCTCCGGGATGCCCTCCGGAGCCGTCGCCGGGCCGATACCGGCAACGGCCCTGCCGTGCAGCTCGCAGACCGCGTACCCGCCGAACTCGGCCGGTCCCGGTGCGCCCTGCCAGTTGAACAGGTCCCGGTAGAAGTCCAGCGCGGCCTGCTGGTCCTGCGCCCTCAGATCGACCCAGCAGGGGGCGCCGGTCGCGTACGGGGTGGTGACTTCGGGCATCGTTGCCTCTCCCTGGTGGTGTGTCCGGGTGGACACCCTTCCGCCCCGATACGTCCCCGCCCCTCCGACACGCCGCTTGCTTCTCAGTGCACGGAGGAGGGCGGCGTGGCCCGTGCCCGGTGGTACAGGGATCGGGCGTGGGGGCGACCGGTGAGCGCTGGTCAGTGGGTGCGCGGGTTCGGACTCACCCGTTCACTCCGTCACGGGCAGGCACTCGGCGAGCAGGCCGACGACGTCGTGCCAGGCTCGCCGCGCATGCCGGGAGTGGTAGCCGACACCGGGGACCGCCGGATGGTCGACCGGCGGGTGGTGGAAGGCGTGCAAGGCGCCGCCGTAGACCACGAGGCGCCAGTCGACGCCCGCGGCCTGCATCTCGGCCGTGAACGCGTCCCGTTGTGCGGGCGGCATGATCGGGTCCTCCGACCCGACCCCGGCCCACACCGGGCAGCGGATGCGCGCCGCCTCACCCGGTCGGCCGGTGGTCAGAGCGTTGACGGTCCCGATCGCGCGCAGGTCGACGCCGTCGCGCCCGAGTTCCAGCGCGATCGCGCCACCGGTGCCGTAGCCGAGGGCGGCGATCCGGCCGGGGTCGGTCCGCGGTTCGGCGCGCAGCACATCGAGCGCCGCGTGGCCGATGCCCCGCATCCGGCCGGGGTCGTCGAGCAGCGGCAGGCAACGGGCCAGCATCTCCTCGGGGTTGCCCAAGTAGCGCCCACCGTGGAGGTCGAAGGCCAGCGCCACGTATCCCAGCTCGGCGAGAGCATCGGCCCGGCGGCGCTCGACATCGCTGAGCCCCATGCCCTCCGGGCCGACCAGCACCGCGGGCCGGCGGTCGGCACCGGCCGGGAGCGCGAGGTGCCCGATCATCGTCAGACCGTCGGCCGGGTACTCGACCGTGTGCGTGGTGATCGTCGTCATGACACTGGACGGTAGAGATCGCGAGTCCCGGCCGGTCCGGGGTTCACCGCCGGCGGAACAGCGCGGGCGCCCCTCAGCAAGGAGCCTCGCCGGCCCGGGTCGGGCGCGGCGAGGCGTCGTCACCGGCTCAGCGCGTCTCGAACTGACCGCTCTTCACACCGGCCACGAAGGAGGTGAAGGCGTCGGCGGGAAACTCCAGCACCGGGCTTGCGGCGACCTTGGAGTCGCGGACGGGGACGATCCCGCGGGCGGGCAGCAGGTTGGTGGCGACCTCGATGCAGTTGCCGCCGTTGTTGCTGTACGAGGACTTGAACCAGCGGGGGGATACGGTCGTCACGGGGCGCCCTTTCGTAAGTTGCTGATCATGGCCACGGAGGCAGCTTGCGAGGGAGACTCGGCCTGTAGCTGATGGTAGGCCGTCAGCATGGGCAGCACCGAGGTCGGTTCGCGGTCCAGGCGCCCTTGCGTCTGGGACTCGGCGTAGCACAGCAGGGACCGGTCGGCCAATGTCAGCAGGTTCACCGGCAGATCGAAGGGTCGGCGTTCTCCTATTTCGAAGGGCGCGATCTGGAGCACGGTATTGGGCAGCGCGGCCCACTGCACCAACCGATCGAGCTGGGCGGCCATGACCTCGGCACCGCCGACGTTCCGGTGAATGCAGCTCTCGTCCATCACAAGGAACACCATGGGCGGTCGAGGCCGCTCCAGCGCGGCCTGGCGTGCCGCGAGGAACGCGACTCGTTCGGCCGCCTGTTCCGGCGTGATCGCGCCCCGCTCGACTGCGCTGTCCGCGAGGACTCGCGCGTACGCGGGTGTCTGGAGCAGGCCGGGAATGATGCCGATCTCGTACAACCGGATCTCCGTGGCCCGACCCTCCAGCCCGGCGTACTCCGAGAACCCCTCCAGCAGCACACCGTGCTTCAGCTCGCGCCACCGCCGTTCGAACTGGTCGCCGCTTCCCAGCGCGCGGTCGGCGCTCCGCGAAAAGCGCAAGGTCGGCATCTTGCGACCAGTTTCAACCGACGAAATATGCGTGCTGGAATATTCCATCTCGGCGGCGAGGTCTTCCTGCTTCCACCCCTTCTCCTCCCGGCAGGTGCGCAGAAGTGCGCCGAAGGCGGCCTGCGGGGAGCTGTCCGGCTGTAACTCCTTGCGATTCACCACGGGATCACCAACTTTTCCTCCACTTAAGGCAAGTTGAATGGTTCCCAACTCTAGGTCACCCTGATTCCCCTTGGTAGTGGATTAGCTACGGAGAGGAGTGATCCGTGCTGGACGAACCCCCTCAACCCCCGCCCGTGGGAACCCTCTTGGTGGACGCGGAGGACCGGGTGGGGGAATTCCGTGGGGAATGGGCCGGCCTCTGGTCGCTGCGGCCCGCCACCGGGGGGACCGAATGGACCGTCCGCCCGGAGGACGCCCGCCCGGCCAGCCCCGAACAGCGCTTACGCGCCCTGACCGCTCGCGCGAACGCCCGGAGCAGGGGGGAGTATCTGTGAGCCGCGATGGCAGTTTTACTGACCGGGAAC
This sequence comes from Streptomyces sp. SID1328, assembly GCF_009865595.1. Lineage (NCBI taxonomy): Bacteria > Bacillati > Actinomycetota > Actinomycetes > Kitasatosporales > Streptomycetaceae > Streptomyces > Streptomyces sp. SID1328. The sequence goes on from NZ_WWKH01000328.1 coordinate 6,902, forward strand.
CGCGATTCCGCGAAGCGAAAGGCTTGGTCATGAAGCGAGTTGTCGCCCGGTTGTGGCACGCCATGCGGGGGTCCGTGCAGTGGAGGGTCCTGTGGCTGGCGAACGCCAAGTTCATGGTGGGCGTGACCGGGGTCGTCCGTAACGACGCCGGTCAGGTGCTCCTCCTCAGGCACCGGATGTGGCCCGAGCGGCGGCCGTGGGGACTGCCCACCGGGTTCGCGAAGAGGGGCGAGGAGTTCCCGCTCACCGTCGTCCGCGAGGTCAAGGAGGAGACGGGGCTCGATGTGACGCCCGGCCGTCTGGTCCGCCTGACCAGCGGATACCGACTCCGGGTGGAGGTCGCCTACGAGGCACTGCACACCGGGGGAACCCTGAAGATCGACGACTTCGAGATTTTGGAGGCCCGGTGGTGCGACCCGGACGCGTTGCCGCAGGGATTGCAGGACTCCCATCGCCGGCTCATCACCCCCTGAGGCACTGCAACCGGCCGGGCCGCCCGCCCCGCGACGAGCTGACCCGGCACCTCAAGGCCACCGGCGAGGACCTCGCCGAGTTACCCCCGCACGAACTGACTCACGTCACCTGTGAGTTGGAGGCCACCCACGACGGCCCCCACGCCGACCACCTCGGCGACATCGACCGCGACACCCAGCTCTGGGTCCAATGGGGCGGCGCGCTCTACGAGTTCGTCCGGCTGACCCCCTGCGAAGCCCCCGCCGAGGACGGCGACGCGTGCAGTCTCTTCGACGGGCACGATCCCGGTCACTCCTGGGAGATGCGGGACCTCCTGCACGGCTGACTCAGTCCGAGGAACCGACGATGCGGCGGAGGTTCTCGATCGAGCCGGGCTCGTCCTTGAGGTGGCGTTCGCGGTCCGCCAGGAAGGCCTCGCCCAGCTCCTCGCGGCGCTTCATCGGGACGTTCTCGCGGGCGCCGTTGAGGATGGTGCGCTCCTCCTCGTCGGCGTGGTGGGTGATGGCCTCCACCAGCTCCTCCAGCTTGGAGTCCCACTCCTCGGAGCCGACCTCCTCGACCTCCAGCAGGGCCAGGAGGGCCTGGTTCCCCTCGTCGTGCTCGTGCTCGCCGTGTTCGACCTCTTCGTTGTCGATGTTCCGGTACCGCTTCAGAGCCGGATAGACCTCGGCCTCCTCCGCCAGCGCGTGCGCGACCAGCAGATCGGCGAACTCCTTGAGCGCGGCGGCCCGGTCGGCCTCGATGCTGCGCATCTGCCGGAAGAGGTCCTCCATACGGCGGTGGTCCTGGAGGATGAGTTCGACGACGTCCTGGGTCTCGGCCATGAGGGGCACCACTCTCGTGCGAAGTGTTCGGGTGCCCACCGTGTACCCCCGGTCCGCGCCGGGATGACTCGCCGCGCGGGGCGGGATCAGCTTCGGCTTCGCGGGGCCGGGAGGGCCTTCGTCATCCCCGGCAGGAAGTCGTTGAAGAGTTCGTGGACCTCCAGGACCAGCGGGCGCAGGACGCGGAAGCGGGAGAGGGCCACACCGCGGGCGGTGAGGCGGGCGCCGCGCCGGGCCAGACGGTAGCTGCGCTCGCGGTTCTCCGTGCGGTCGAAGACCCAGTAGAGGACCAGCCCCATCTGGGAGAGCCACATCAGCTCGGGGAGGGCTTCACGGAGCTCGGGGGAGACCTTGGACCTGGAACCCGCCAGCACCTCGCGGTGCACGCGGATCGCCTGCTCGCGGGCGTGCTCGCTCTCCGCGGAGAAGGGGCTGAGCGGGCTGTCCGGGTCGGCCGCGTTCTTGAAGAACTGCACGGCGAACTCGTGGTACGGCTCCGCGATGTCCAGCCACGCGGTGAGCACGCCCGCGAGCCGGGCCTCCAGGTCGGTCTCCGTCTCCAGCACCGACCGGACCGCCACCTGGTGCTCGGCGGCGATCCGGTCGTAGAAGCCCTGGATCAGGTGCTCCTTGCCCGCGAAGTAGTAGTAGGCGTTGCCGACCGAGACGCCGGCCTCCCTGGCGATGGCCCGCATCGTGGTCTTGTCGTAGCCGTTCTCCTGGAACAGCCGCATCGCGGTCTCGAGGATCAGCGCGCGGGTGTGTTCCGACTTGCTCTGGGGTCCGGCCTCGGGGCCGTCGTTCTTCGCGGGCACGTAGGGAGCCTAACCAGTGGGGCAGGTGGCGTCGGCGCAGGACGGCGGGTCGTGCACCCAGCCTTCGGCGGGGACGTACCGCCAGCCGTCCGTACGGCTGTACGTGCCCTGGCCGCCCCATCGGCCGCCGCGCTGCCCACTCCACTGGGCGCCCCGGTACTTGGCCGCCGCCAGCACCGCGCCCCGCGCCAGCACGGCGCCCGCCGGGGTGCTGAGGCGATGGGCGAGCGGGCGGTGCTCGCGCAGCGCCCACAGCACCACGACCCAGGCCGCCGCGCCCCGGTACACCTGGCCGGCGTCCCCGATCACGGTGACCTCCTCCAGCGTCCGGGCCGGGTCCACGCCGGGGAACCGGGCCCGGGCCTCGGCCGAGCCGGCGGGGACCAGCTCCAGGGGGACCAGCTGCGCCTGCCGCAGCAGCCAGTCCCGCAGGTGGGTGCAGAGGCCGCACTCGGCGTCGTAGAGGACCGTCAGGCCCCGGACCGGGGCGCTCGTGACGCCCCGGTCCACGGCCCCGCTCATGCTCCGGCCGTCGGCGCGACCCAGCCCTGCGGGGCGACCGGCGGCTGCGTCTCGCGCTCCATCAGGCCGCGACGGCGGATCTTGTTGAGTACGAAGACGTTGCCGAGGTGCATCGCGCCGAGGACCAGCAGGACGACGCCGAGCTTGGCCGAGAGGGTCTCGAAGATGCCCCTCGTGTCCTCGATAGTGCCGTCGTCGCTCAGGTAGAGCGTCACGAAGCCGAGGTTGACCAGGTAGAAGCCGACCACCAGGAGGTGGTTGACGGCGTCCGCGAGCTTCTCGTTGCCGTGCAGCACATCCGCCAGGAAGACCCGGCCGTTGCGGCTGAGCGTGCGGGCGACCCAGACGGTCAGCGCGATGCTGACGGCCAGGTAGATCACGTAGGCGATGACGGTGCGGTCCATGCCCCACCCCTTCTTGAACGCGTTCAAAACGCTGACAGGGATGACTGTAGACCTGTTTTTGAACGTGTTCAACCAAGAGGGGTGAGGTCTGGATCTCAAGCCCTGCGGGCGAGTTCGGGGCGCTTGGTGTAGTCGGTGAAGCCGAAGACGTTCCCCCACGGGTCCGCGAACTCCACGGTCCGCCCGGTGGCCGTGGACATCGCCTCGTCCACCGGCTCGATCCCGGCCTCCGCCAGCCGCCGCGCCGCCGCCCGCGCGTCCGGCACCTCCAGCCAGAGCCGCGACGCGGGCCAGGTGGGCGGCCGATGCCCGAGCCCGTCCTCAAGCCGCAGCAGGATGCCTGGCGTCTCCCCGCCGACCCTCAGCAGCGCGATCCCGCCCTCGTCGAACCGGAACCCCACGGTGAACCCGGCCCGCTCGTAGAACCCCACCGCCTCCCCGAGATCCCCCACGGGAAGTACAACGTTGTCGAACCCCAGCAACTCGTGCGCTTCGTCGTCTGACATGCCGTCAGGCTAGCGACGAGGGCGTCCCGCCTCGATGATCGCGGCCACGTCCAGGGTGACCTTCGCCCCGATGGAGTCGGGGAGGTCGACAGTCTCGCCGGGGGAGTGGATGCGGTGGGTGCCGTACGTTCCCTCGGCGGGCTCGGTGAGGACGTGGAGCCGTTGGTGCTTGCGGTCCACGACGACGTAGACGGGGACCTTGGCCTGGGCGTAGGCGCCGACCTTGGTCTTCAGATCGTCCTTCCAGTTGCCGGAGGTCACTTCGAGGACGAGGCGGAAGCAGACCGGATCGTAGGCGGTGCCTTCGACCACGTGGTCGTCGATGTCACCGTCCACGACGGCGAGGTCCGGGATGGCGTAGTCCTCGCCTCCGGGGAGCCAGATCGAGACGTTCTGGACCACATCGGCTTCGCCGCCGAACAGGCCGGCCACGAGGAACGGCTGCATGAGGCCGGTCAGGGCACGGGCGTGCGGGGCATCCGGGGACGGTGTCACGAGGAGGTGGCCTCCGATGATCTCGACGCGGTAGCCCGGATGGCGCTCCATGATCTCGGCGGCGATCGCCGTCAGCGAGAACGGCTCGTCGTCGGCGAAGGGCTGCTCTACGGATGCTGCGGACATCGCGATGCCTCCCAGGGGCTGGTCGAGGCCCTCATCGTAGGACGTACCGCCCCCCTACGTCCCGAACGATCACCTTCACCCGAACGTGTCCGCCGACGCCGAAGGGCCCCGCTCCGGAAACCGGAGCGGGGCCCTTCGGACCGTCGGAGACAGATCTCAGAAGCGGCGGGTGATCAGCGCGCGCTTCACTTCCTGGATCGCCTTCGTGACCTCGATGCCGCGCGGGCAGGCGTCCGTGCAGTTGAAGGTCGTGCGGCAGCGCCAGACGCCGTCGCGGTCGTTGAGGATCTCCAGGCGCTGCTCACCGGCATCGTCGCGCGAGTCGAAGATGAAGCGGTGGGCGTTCACGATCGCGGCCGGGCCGAAGTACTGGCCGTCGTTCCAGAACACCGGGCACGACGAGGTGCACGCGGCGCACAGGATGCACTTCGTGGTGTCGTCGAACCGCTCACGGTCCTCGGCGGACTGCAGCCGCTCGCGGGTCGGCTCGTTGGTGTCGTTGGTGACCAGGAACGGCATGACGTCCCGGTACGCCTGGAAGAACGGCTCCATGTCGACCACGAGGTCCTTGAGCGCGGTCAGGCCCTTGATGGGCTCGACCGTGATCGGCTTGCCCGGGTTGACGTCCTTGATCAGCGTCTTGCAGGCCAGACGGTTCTTGCCGTTGATCCGCATCGCGTCGGACCCGCAGATGCCGTGGGCGCAGGAACGCCGGAAGGTCAGCGTGCCGTCGAGGTCCCACTTGATCTTGTTGAGCCCGTCGAGGACGCGCTCCTTGGGGTCCATCTCCAGCTGGAAGTCTTCCCAGTGGGGCTCCGCCGCGACCTCCGGGTTGAACCGGCGGATGCGGAGGGTGACCGTGATGTAGGGGGACGCGGCGGACGCCGCCTCGGCCTTGTCCAGAACAGGGGTAGCCATCAGTACTTACGCTCCATCGGCTGGTAGCGGGTCTGGACGACCGGCTTGTAGTCGAGACGCACGGTCTCCGAGCCGTCGTCGCCCACCTCGCGGTACGCCATCGTGTGACGCATGAAGTTGACGTCGTCGCGGTTCGGGTAGTCCTCGCGGTAGTGACCGCCGCGGGACTCCTTGCGGGCCAGCGCGGAGACCGCCATGACCTCGGCCAGCTCCAGCAGGTTGCCCAGCTCGATGGCCTCCAGCAGGTCGGTGTTGAACCGCTTGCCCTTGTCCTGGATGGACACGTTCAGGTACCGCTCGCGCAGTTCGGCGATCTTCTCGACCGCCGTCTTGATCGTCTGCTCGGTGCGGAACACCATCACGTTGGCGTCCATGGTCTCCTGCAGCTCCCGGCGGATGTCGGCCACCCGCTCGGTGCCCGTGGCGTCCCGCAGCCGCTCGATCTGCGCGACGACCGTCCCGGCCGGGTTCTCCGGCAGGTCGACGAAGTCCACCGTGTGGGCGTAGTCGGCGGCGGCGATGCCCGCGCGGCGGCCGAACACGTTGATGTCCAGCAGCGAGTTGGTGCCCAGGCGGTTGGCGCCGTGCACGGAGACACAGGCGACCTCGCCGGCCGCGTACAGACCCGGCACGACGGTGGTGTTGTCCGCCAGGACCTCACCCTCGACGTTGGTCGGGATGCCGCCCATCGCGTAGTGCGCGGTGGGCTGGATCGGGATCGGGTCCGTGTACGGCTCGATGCCCAGGTAGGTGCGCGCGAACTCGGTGATGTCCGGGAGCTTCGCGTCGAGCTGCTCCGGCGGCAGGTGGGTGAGGTCGAGGTAGACGTGGTCGCCCTCGGGACCGCAGCCCCGGCCCTCGCGGATCTCGGTGTAGATCGAGCGCGAGACGACGTCACGGGACGCGAGGTCCTTCATGACCGGCGCGTACTTCTCCATGAAGCGCTCGCCGTCCTTGTTGCGCAGGATGCCGCCCTCACCGCGGGCACCCTCCGTCAGCAGGATGCCCATGCGCCAGATGCCGGTCGGGTGGAACTGGAAGAACTCCATGTCCTCCAGCGGGATGCCCCGGCGGAAGCACGCGGCCTGGCCGTCACCGGTCAGGGTGTGCGCGTTGGACGTCACCTTGAAGAACTTGCCGGTGCCGCCGGACGCGTAGATCACGGACTTCGCCTGGAAGACGTGGATCTCGCCGGTGGCCAGCTCGTACGCCACCACGCCGGCGGACGTCTTGACGCCGTCGACCTCGGTGATGAGCTGGTCCAGCACGTAGAACTCGTTGAAGAACTCCACGCCCTCCTTGACGCAGTTCTGGTACAGCGTCTGGAGGATCATGTGGCCGGTGCGGTCCGCCGCGTAGCAGGACCGGCGGACCGGGGCCTCGCCGTGGTTGCGGGAGTGGCCGCCGAAGCGGCGCTGGTCGATCGTCCCGTCGGGCGTCCGGTTGAACGGCAGGCCCATCTTCTCCAGGTCGAGGACGGCGTCGATGGCCTCCTTCGCCAGGATCTCGGCGGCGTCCTGGTCGACCAGGTAGTCACCGCCCTTGACCGTGTCGAAGGTGTGCCACTCCCAGTTGTCCTCCTCCACGTTGGCCAGCGCGGCGGCCATGCCGCCCTGCGCGGCGCCCGTGTGGGAGCGGGTGGGGTAGAGCTTGGTCAGCACGGCGGTGCGGCTGCGCTTCGTGGACTCGATGGCCGCGCGCATGCCCGCGCCACCGGCGCCGACGATGACGGTGTCGTACTTGTGGATCTTCATGATTCTCGCAGCCCCGTGCCTAGCGGATGTTCGGGTCGAAGGTGAAGATCACCAGCGTGCCCAGCAGGATGGTGAACACCGTGGCCGTGTAGAGCAGGCCCTTGAGCCACAGGCGGGTGTTCACGCGCTCCGCGTAGTCGTTGATGACCGTGCGCAGGCCGTTGGCGCCGTGCAGCATCGCCAGCCACAGCATCGCCAGGTCCCAGACCTGCCAGAACGGGGACGCCCAGCGGCCGGCCACGAAGGCGAAGCCGATCTTGGAGACGCCGCCGTCCAGCACGAGCTGGATCAGCAGGTGGCCGAGGACGAGGACGACCAGCACGATGCCGGACAGGCGCATGAAGAGCCAGGCCGCCATCTCGAAGTTGCCCCGCGTGGAACTCGGGGTCCTCTTGGTCCGGGTGCGCGAGCGCGGCGCGTCGAGGGAGAGCGCGTAGGCGTCCTCGGCGGCGTCCGCGGAGGAGCCCGTCAGGTTGATCTCAGAGGTGGACATCGGCGTCAGCTCCCGAACAGGACACGAGCGGCGTGGCCGAGGACCGGGTACAGGGCGCCGGCCATCAGGATGATCCAGACGCCGAGGACGCTCCACAGCATCTGCTTCTGGTAGCGCGGGCCCTTCGACCAGAAGTCGACGGCGATGACGCGCAGACCGTTGAGCGCGTGGAAGAGGATGGCGGCCACGAGGCCGTACTCCAGCAGCGCGACGATCGGGGTCTTGTACGTGGCTACGACCTTGTCGTAGTCCTCGGGGGAGACACGCACGAGAGCGGTGTCCAGCACGTGAACGAACAGGAAGAAGAAGATGAGGACGCCGGTGACTCGATGAGCCACCCAGGACCACATACCTTCCCGGCCGCGGTACAGCGTTCCAGCCGGCACGGAAGAACCCTCCGGGTGCGGGGACTAGGGCCGCGCCGGCTTCACTGTCGGTCGGGCCCGGCCGGGTACGGTCCACCGGCCCTCAGCATCGTATCCATGAGGCGCGGCGCGACTGACGGGGGGCCTGTTTCGGGTGATCCGCCGCTTGTGGCGTTCCGGCTCGTGTGCATCCGTTCCGTTTGGTCCGCTATACGCCCGGCCGGGGCGCGTAGTGGCTGGTCGCGCGGGTGGCGACGGTGCCCAGGTGGGCCGTGAGCCGGTGCCGGGCCAGGCCCCGCAGTTCCTCGGCGGCGATCACCCGCTCGTCCTCGGGATCGTTCGCCAATCGTGACCGGATGCCCTCCAGGATCCGGTCCAGCGCCTCCTCGGGGGAGGTCCCGCCCGGCGCGATCACGAAGACATGGCCGAAGCGGGCCTCGTAGGCGGCGTGCGCCGCGCTCAGGGCCGTGTGGGCGGCCGAGTAGGTGTCCTCGGGCAGCTCGGGCAGGGACTCGCCCGCCAGGGCGTCGGCCAGGTCGACGACCCGCAGGTCGTAGGCCGCCTCGTCCGCCGCGGCCAGCAGGGCGGCCAGGTCGGGGTAGGGGCGGTGCTCGGCGAGCCGGTGCGCCCAGCGGGCGTTGCGCAGACAGCGCAGGAGCAGCGCGCGGGCCTCCTCGGCCGGCGCCAGGTTGAAGGCGTCGAGCGGGGTCGGGAGATACGGCGAACGGTGCGCAGGCAGCGTGGGTCCTCATGGGAGGGGGGACAGGGTCGTGCCGGGACGGCAGGGGGACCTGTGAAGGATGTGCCGACACGTTATCGAGAGTGGTCACTGTGTGTCCGGCTGATGCCCGAATTTCACTCGGACGGGAGAGTTTCGGAACGTCTCGGTGACGGGTGAACCGCGGATCGGCCGTACGTTGGGAGGGTGAGCCAGCACAGACATCGTGCTTCGGCACGACAGCTCAAGCGGAAGCGGGCCATCATGGCCGCCGCGGTCGTCGGAACCGTGGTGACCGGGGTGGGCGTCGGAGTGTGGGCGTCATCCGGAGGGGGTGGTTCCGGTGGAGGCTCGGACGCGGGCGCGGTCGGCGCCTCCCGGCAGGCCGATCCGCCGACCCCCTCGCCCAGCCGCTCGTACCCCATGTCGAAGGCCCCGCAGACCATCCCGGCGGTGCGCGAGCACACCGCGGCCCGCGGACCCGGCTGGAAGCCCAGGGGCGGCGGCCGGGTGGTGGTCACCGACCCGGCGCTGGCCGACGAGGGCAAGCTCGTCGCCGGTGAGCTGGGCCTGGACTACGGCGGCGAGAAGACCGACTCCAGGGCCGGCGACGTCCGCCTCGGCCTCGGCGGGAGCGGCAACCCGGAGTCGTACACCATGACCGTGCGCGACGGCCGGGTGGACATCGAGGGGCCCGCCGACGCGGGTGTCTTCTACGGGACCCGGACCCTCAAGCAGGAGGTCCGCGGCGGCGGCACCGCGCCCGAGGGCGTGGTCAGGGACGAGCCCGCCAAGCCCTCGCGCGGCTTCATGCTCGACATCGCGCGCAAGCCGTTCTCGGAGACCTGGATCGAGGACCGGATACGCGAGCTGGGCGATCTGAAGTACAACGAGCTGGGACTGCACTTCTCGGACGACCAGGCGTTCCGCATCCAGTCCACCAGCCACCCCGAGATCGTCTCCAAGGACCATCTCACCAAGGCGCAGGTCAGGAAGATAGTCGACCTGGCCGCCGCCCGGCACATAGCGATCGTGCCCGAGATCGACTCGCCGGGGCATCTGGGCGCCGTCATCGCCGCCCACCCCGATCTCCAGCTCCGCAACGTCAACGGCAAGGCGACGCGCGGCGCGATCGACATCTCCAAGCCCGAGTCCGCGAAGATCGTCGACGATCTGCTCGACGAGTACGCGGACCTGTTCCCTGGCGACAAGTGGAACCTGGGCGGTGACGAGTACCAGGCGCTGGTCGTGCCCGACCCCGAGGCGTCCTACCCGCAGCTCGCCGCCGCCGCCCGCGACGCCTACGGAGCCAACGGCAACGTCGCCGACCTCACCACCGGCTGGCTGAACGGCCGCGCGGACACCATCCGGGCGCACGACCGCACCATGCGGGCGTGGAACGACGGCTTCCTGCGCGACTCCACGATCCAGCCCGCCAAGGACATCCAGGTGGCCTACTGGACCGGCAAGGAGATCGGCGCCCGGCCCCCGGTGGACTACCTGAGCGCGGGCCGCAAGGTCTACAACTACAACGACGAGTACCTGTACTACGTCCTCGGCGAGCCGAACGCCTTCGTCTACCCGACCGGCCAGCGGATCTACCAGCAGTGGACCCCGCGCGTGATCCGGGGCACGAGTGCCGTGCCGGCGCAGTACGACGGTCAGATCCTCGGCGGTTCCTTCGCCGTGTGGTGCGACTTCCCGAACGCCCAGACCGAGAGCCAGGTCGCGTCCGGCATCCGGATGCCGCTGCGGGCCACCGTGCAGAAGCTCTGGGACCCGGGGCAACCCGCGCTGTCCTGGCCGCAGTTCAAGGAGCTGGCGAACCGGCTGGGGTGAGTGGACGGAACGTCGGCGCAGCACGTATGTTTCCGTGTTCGCTCATGCGTACGCGGCTCTGGGGAGGGCCGCGTACGCCGTTCCAGCCGTACCGGGGGGAAGACCTTCATGATCTGCGCCAGCTGCCACAGCAACGAGGCCGTCACCGGGGAGACGCGGTGCGCCCGCTGCGCGCCGGCCGTCCCCTTCGTGCCGCCGGGTCCGCCGCTGCGCTCGCCGGCCGGGCTGGGGCAGGCCACGGTGGTGATGCTGGGGCTGGTCGGTGCCGGTGACGCGGTGGCGATCTGGGCCGACCTGGCGAAGCCGTCCGTCCTGGCCGGGCCGGTCCTCGACGTCGCGCAGGGGGTCCTGCTGCTCGCCACGGCGGTCGTGTACCTGTGCTGGCTGTGGCGGGTGCGGGTCAACGCCGAGGTCTTCGACGCCGCTTCGCAGAGCAAGGCGCGGTGGTGGACGATCGGCGGCTGGTTCATCCCGTTCGTGAACTTCTGGTTCCCGCGCCGGATCGTTCTCGACGCGTGGGACGCCAGCGCGCCGCAGGGGCGGCCGAGCGGTCACGGGCTGGTCGACCTGTGGTGGACGGCGTGGGTGGCCGGGCTGGTCGCCGACCGGCTGCTGCGGGTGGAGTCCGGGGCGGGGATGCTCGCCGTGGTCGACGGCATCGACCTCGTCGCCGCCGTGCTGGCCGCCGCGGTGGTCCTTCGGCTGACGCGGATGCAGAGCGAGAAGGCGCTCCGGGGGCCCTCGCTGCCGTCCGCCGCGCTTGGCTGAAAAGCGGTGACTGTGACACTCCGGGCCCGTCGCACGCAGTAAGGGGAAATGCGGGCTCCGTACAGGCGGTGCCCAGGCGAGGGAGGCATTCCATGAGCCTGGAGGAACTGATCGCGCAGGCCGACGCACGCGGGCTGGCCGCGAGCGGGCTGGCTTGTTCGGATCGGTGCGTGTCCCTGCTCGTCGAGGACGACGAGTTGCTGCGCCCGTTGTGGGCGCATCTCGTGGACGACTCCGACTGGTCCGAGAGCCTGGCGAAGGTGCGGGCCGCGCTGGGTGCGGTGGAGCCGGGGCCGTGCTCCGGTTCCGGTGCGGACGAGGCGGCGGGGGTGGCGCGGGGGATGCTGCTGTCTGCTCCGGCCGAGCGGGAGGAGGGCGCGCTGCGGGAGTGGGCCGAGGCGTGCTCGTCGGCCTCGCTGCGGGTGCACCGGCTGCTGGACCCGGCCGGCGGTGACGGCGTGGACGAGGGGCTGCCGCTGGTCGCGGCCGAGCTGGGGCGGCAGACGGTCGTCCTCCAACTCCTCGCGGAGCACGGGCCGCAGGGGTTGCGGCGGGCGCTGGACGTCTCGGGGGAGGGGCGGCGGGTGCTGCGGGCGGTGGTGTCGCGGCGGGCGCGGGCCCAGGCTTAAACCTGAACTCGGGGTGGGTTCTGTGTCCGTCCTGTCGGGACGATGGGGCGGTCCTGCGCCGGTTGCCGAAACGGCGCCGAATCGTGTGACGCGCGGCCGGCCAGGACCGCTTACCCCTGTGTGACTACCCAGTACGCAGCAACGCAGACGGACTACCGCCCCTCGGCCGCGGCACGCCCCGCGCGGTGGGCCGCGGACACGGTCGCCACCATGCGCGAGGGTGCCCGCCTCCGCCTCGACTACTCCCCCCGGAGCCTGTGGCGCCTGGACCGCGTCATCGACGAACTCCGCCACGACCACCCGCCGTACGAGGCCGTAGCCCACGTCCTCCGCGGCTTCGGCGCGTACGCGGGCGAGGTCATCGCCCGCCACACCGGCGGCGAATGGTGGGCCACGGGCGGCACCCACTGGCTCCGCACCCCCGACGGCCGCCTCTGGGACCCCCTGGAGGAGGCCCACCTGGCCTTCACCGGCGAGGGCTCCCTCCGGGGCCTGTGCCGGGAGGCGACAGGGGCCTGCTGAGCCTGCCGCCCGCCGCACCACGTCCTCACCCGGGTCCGGGCGGTGCACCGGGGTGAGGGACCCGGCCGGGCCCTTGCATCCGCACCCCGTGCGGTCGGTGTAACATCAAAAGTTACGATTGAGGAAGGACCGGCCGGGCTGATGAGTGCCAACAGCAAGATGAGCATCGCCGTTCACGTGCTGGCGTGGATGGCCCTGGACCGGCTCGACGAGGAGACGATCGCGACGTCGCAGCGCATCGCCGAGAGCGTCAACACCAATCCCGTCGTGATCCGCCGCTGTCTGATGGAACTCCGCGACGCGGGCATCGTCCACGGCAGGCGGGGTGCCAAGGCCGGATGGGCCCTGGCCCGGGAACCCGAGTCGATCACGCTGCGGGACGTGTACGGCGCGGTGGAGGGCAACGGACTGTTCGCCCTGCACCGCACCCCGCCCAACGAGACCTGTCCCGTCGGCTTCGGCATCAGGCCGGTACTCGACTCGGTGTACGCCCGTCTGGACGACGCGGTACGGGACGAACTCGCCGCGATCTCGATCGCTGACGTCCTCCGCGACGTGCAGGCGGAGCGGCGCGTCGCCGGCTGACCCCGTCGTCACACCTGCCGCTGACCGCCGTCGACGAAGAGTTCGACACCGGTGACGAACGTGCTCTCGTCGCCGGCGAGGAACAGTGCCGCATCGGCGACCTCCTCCGGGCGCCCCATACGGCCCAGCGGAACCTGGCTCACGAAGCCCTCCCGCATCTTCGCGGCCGACTCCGCGTCGGGCGCGAGGCCCGCGATCCCCGGAGTGTCGGTCGGCCCCGGTGCCAGCGTGTTGACGCGGATCGCGCGATCGCTCAGTTCGGTCGCCCAGGTGCGGGAGAAGGAGCGGATGGCGGCCTTCGAGGCGGCGTAGACGCCGAACGCCTCCTCCCCTCGCGCCGTGCTCCCGGTGAGGATCACCGAGGCGCCGTCGTTCAGCAGCGGAAGCGCCTTCTGGACCGTGAAGACCGTGCCCTTGACGTTGATGCCGAAGGTCGAGTCGAAGTGCTCCTCCGTCAGGTCCTCCAGGGTGGCGAACTCGCCGCCGCCGGCGTTGGCGAACAGGACGTCGATGCGACGGCCGCTCTCCGCCACCGCGTCGTACAGGCGGTCGATGTCATCCAGGTCCGAGACGTCTCCCCGGACCCCCGTGACGTTCTTGCCGATCTCTGCCACCGCGGCGTCGAGCGCCTCCTGGCGGCGGCCGGTGATGAAGACGTGCGC
>NZ_WWKH01000329.1:0-6313 GCF_009865595.1 Streptomyces sp. SID1328
CTCGCCGCCGACGACGAGTTCGACGCGGGGCGGCTGCGCCAGCTCACGCCGTCCGGGGCCGCGCAGCTCGCCGCCCAGGCCGGCTCGGCCGTCCTCACCCACCACCGGCTCACCGAGGAGCACGTGCTGATCAGCGCCGACGGCCGGGTCCGCGCGGTCCTCGACTGGACCGGCGCGGTCCTGGGGGACCCCGCCGAGGACATCGCCGCCCTCGCCACGTCCGTCGGCGCCCCGGCCGCCGTCCGCGCCGCCACCCTCGCCGGGTACGGCCCCCGCCCCTGCCTGCGCGGCCTCTGGCTCGCCCGCTGCGACACGGTGATCGTCCTGACGGAGCACCTGGACACCCCGGCGGCGGGTCCCCTGCACGCGGCGCTGCTCCGGGCGTGGGAGCCGATCATGCTGGAGCGGGTCACGGAGCTGAAGGACGACGAGTAGGGGTGCCGGCCGGGCTCGGGCGCGCGGCGAGCGTCCACCTGCCGGGCACCCCCCCCGGGCCTCCGCCCTCACCGCCGGCGGCAGCCTACGGCTGTGACAGCACCACGCAGGACTCGCCCGGTACCTCGAGCATCCCGTCCGGGCCCGGCGGCTCCACCGACTCGTCCCACGCGGCCAGGATCTCCAGCTGGCCCGTGCCCAGGGGGATGCCGGCCGGCTCCTTGCCGAGGTTGACCGCGACGCGGATGTCGCCCCGGCGGAAGGCCAGCCAGCGGGCGGACTCGTCGTAGGCGACCTTGGTGTCCGCGAGGTCGGGCACGGTGAGGTCGGGGCGGTCGTGGCGGAGGGCGATGAGGCGGCGGTACCAGGCGAGGACGCGGGCGTGGGGATCGCGCTCCGGCTCGGACCAGTCCAGACAGGAGCGGTCGCGGGTGGCGGGGTCCTGGGGGTCGGGCACGTCCTCCTCCGCCCAGCCGTGGGACGCGAACTCCCGCCGCCTGCCCCGCCGAACGGCCTCGGCCAGCTCGGGGTCGGTGTGGTCGGTGAAGTACTGCCAGGGGGTGCCGGCCGCCCACTCCTCGCCCATGAACAGCATCGGGGTGAGCGGCGAGGTCAGGGTGAGGGTTGCCGCGCAGGCCAGCAGGCCGGGGGAGAGGGTGGCGGCGAGACGGTCGCCCTGGGCGCGGTTGCCGACCTGGTCGTGGGTCTGGCTGTACCCCAGCAGCCGGTGCCCGCTCAGCCGGGCCCGGTCCAGCGGGCGGCCGTGGGCCCGGCCCCGGAAGCTGGAGTAGGTGCCGTCGTGGAAGTAGCCGCCGGTCAGGGTCTTGGCCAGCGCGGCGAGCGGGGCGCGGGCGAAGTCGGCGTAGTAGCCCTGGGACTCGCCGGTCAGGGCGGTGTGCAGGGCGTGGTGGAAGTCGTCGTTCCACTGGGCGTGCAGGCCGAGACCGTGCTCGGTGCGCGGAGTGATCATCCGGGGGTCGTTGAGGTCGGACTCCGCGATCAGGAACAGCGGGCGGCCCACCTCCTCGCCCAGGGCGTCGACCGACTCCGACAGCTCCTCCAGGAAGTGCCGGGCGCGGTCGTCGTGCAGGGCGTGCACCGCGTCCAGGCGGAGCCCGTCGAGGCGGTAGTCCCGCAGCCAGGCCAGGGCGCTGTCCCGGAAGTAGGCACGCACCTCGTCCGAACCGGGCGCGTCCAGGTTCACGGCGGCACCCCACGGCGTCTGGTGCGTCTCCGTGAAATACAGCCCGAACGCGGGGAGTTGGTTGCCGGACGGGCCGAGGTGGTTGTGGACCACGTCCAGCACCACGCCGAGGCCCAGTTCGTGCGCCCGGTCCACGAACCGCTTCAGCGCCTCCGGCCCGCCGTACGGCTCGTGCACCGCCCATGGCGCGACCCCGTCGTACCCCCAGCCGTGCCGGCCGGGGAAGGAGGACAGCGGCATCAACTCGACATGGGTGATGCCCAGTTCCTTCAGATGGCCGAGGCGCTCGGCGGCCGCGTCCAGTGTGCCCTCGGGGGTGTACGTGCCCACGTGCAGCTCGTACAGCACCGCGCCCGGCAGCCCGCGCCCCGGCCAGTCGGCGCGCCACGCGTACCGCTCCTGGTCGACGACCGCGCTCAGCCCGTCCGGGCCGTCCGGCAGGCGGCGCGAGCGCGGGTCGGGCAGGACTGGACCGTCGTCCAGCGCGAAGCCGTACCGCGCCCCGTCCGCCGCGTCCGCCTCCGCCGTCCACCAGCCCGTCCGCTGCGGATCGGGTTCCATCGCCCGCGTGGCGCCCTCGCACTGGAGCGTGACCCGGTCTGCCTGTGGTGCCCACACCTCGAACTTCACGGACGGTTCCCCTTCGTCTGCTCACCGTGATGCAGTCGGTCCATCGTGCCGCGAATTCGATCAATCCGCTTTCGAATCGTGGCTTTCCGCCCGGGTGTCGCGGAAGTGGGCGGTCGCGGGCGCCGGTTGTCTCGTCTGGACACCTCGGGGTGCGCTGCCCGACAATCACGAACGTGACGTCGTCCTTCGAATTCCCCGTGTATCCCGTACGGGTCTCCGACGCCGAACGCGACAAGGCGCTGCGGGTACTGCGGGACGGCGTCGCCCTGGGCAAGCTGTCGCACGACACGTTCGTGCACCGCATGGAGCTGGCCCTCGCCGCGCGCAGCCCCCGCGAACTCGCCGTGCTCACCGCCGACCTCAAGGACGGCAACCGGCTCAGCCGCGCGCTGTTCGGCACCGTGGAGGCCGTGTCGGGCTTCGGCGTCCGGCTGAGCCGGGCCTGGCGTGCCGAGCGGCTGCCCAAGCTGCTGCTGCCCCACCCCACGCACGGCCACCCGCTGCGCATCGGCCGCGACCCGGCCAGCGGGCTCCGGCTCAACCACGACACGGTGTCCCGTGTGCACGCCGAACTCCGCTACCAGGGCGGCATGTGGGTGCTGCGGGACCTCGGCTCGACCAACGGGACCACGGTGAACGGGCGCCGCGTGCTGGGTGCCGTGGCGGTGCGCGAAGGGGACCTCGTCGGCTTCGGCAGGGTCTCCTACCGGCTCGCGGCGGACTGACACGCCGGGACCGAACTGGTGTACCCGTGTCCGGCCTCGTGGCTGCCGTTCGGCTGAACCGGGCCGGCGCGGCCCGGCCGACGTGCCGATGCACCGGGCATGAACCGTCTGACCCGCACGGCGGCGCTCGCCGCCGCCCTCATGGCCACCTGTCCGCTCGCTCCCGGCACCGCGGCGCACGCGGCGACGGGTGACGTGTTCGCCCTGGAGGGCTGACGACAAGGCCGGGTGGCGCGCCCCCCCACGTCCTTCTGCCACCCGGCCCCGCCCACTCGCTCAGCCCACGTCGCCCGCTGCGTCCACCCGCTCCAGCAGCCCCACCGGCAGCGCGGAGAACAGCTCCTCCGCGCCCACCTGGCCGGTGAACTCGCGGTCCGGGGCGAGGACGTCCCGCCAGCGGCCGGGCGGCAGCGGGAGGTGGGTGTCGCGCCAGCCGCCCGCCTCCTCCAAGTGCACCGAGAGCCGGGTCACCGCCGTGATCACCTCGCCGGAGCGGGAGAACGCCAGCACATGCTCGGCCGACGGCCCCTCGGCGAGCAACGGGGCGTACGTGCCCGCCGTGCCGAAGATCTCCGGCCGGCGCGCCCGGAGCCGGAGCGCCGCCCTGGTCAGCGCCTCCTTCTCACCAGGCGCGGCCGGCGGGAAGGGCACCGGTCGCCGGTTGTCGGGGTCCACCAGCGCCCGGTACTCGCTCTCCGTCCCCTGATACAGGTCCGGCACTCCCGGCATCGTCAGGTGCACCAGCGCGGTACCCAGCACGTTGGCCCGGATGTGCGGCTCCAGCCCCTTGCGGAAGGCGGCCACCCGCTCACCGGGCGGCCCGCAGGGGCCGGCGGCGACGAACGCGGCCACCGCGTCCTCGTACGGCGCTTCCTGCTCGGTCCAGCTCGTGTACATGCCCGCCTCGCGGACGTGCTTCAGCAGCGCCTCGCGTACCCGTTCCTCCTCGGCCGGGCCCAGTCCGAACACCGTCTGCCAGGCCGCCCAGGCCAGTTGGCCGTCGGGGACCACCTCCGCTTCCCGGCTCACCTCGGCGAGCAGCTTGGCCCAGCGGCCGGGGCACTCGGTGAGCACGTTCAGCGCCGCCCGGACGTCCGCGCTTCGTTTGGTGTCGTGCGTGGTGACCACCGTGCCGGTGGCCGGCCAGTGGCTCGCCAGCCGGGCGCAGTAGGCGTGGAACTCCGCCGGGGAGACGCCCATCCGGCCCGGATCGCCGCCGACCTCGGTCGCCGACAGCAGCGGGACGTAGCGGTAGAACGCCGTGTCCTCCACCGACTTGGCCCGCAGCGCCGACGCGGTCTGCGCGAACCGGCTGCGGAACTCGGTGAGTTCGGGCAGCATGCCGTCGTCCGGGCCGATCAGCAGCCCGCGCACCAGGTCGACCGCGTCGGCCTCCTCCGCCACCGCGAACGCCCGCCGGGCCTCCGCGGCCGCCTCCTCGGTGACGACGGCGGCGGCGTCCTCGGAGGTGTACGGCCGGTAGACGGGCATCCGGACCAGCAGCTCCTCCAGGGCCGTGCGCAGCGCCCAGGGCGCCCGGTCGCGCAGCGCCAGGTCCGGGGAGGCGGCGCAGACCCGGACCGCAGAGCGGGTGAGCCGGTCGGCCTCGGCGGCCAGCTCATGGGTGAGCACCTTGTACGCGGCCCGCCGCACCGTGGCGTCCCAGTCGCCGCCCCGGTCGAGCTGCGGGGCCGCGAACGCCCGGTAGTGGGCCTCGAGTTCGGCGGCGCCGGCCGGACCGGTGAACACCCCGTCGACGCGGCGCAGGGCGTCGTAGCCGGTGGTGCCCGCGACGGGCCAGGAGGCCGGGAGCTGCTCCTCGTCGGCGAGGATCTTCTCCACCACCGTCCAGCGGCCACCGGTCGCCTCGTCCAGCCGGGCCAGGTAGGCGTCGGGGTCGGCCAGGCCGTCCGGGTGGTCGATGCGCAGGCCGTCGATCACGTCCTCGGCGAGCAACTGGAGGATCTTGCCGTGGGTGGCGTCGAAGACCTCGGGGTCCTCCACCCGTACCCCGATCAGCTCGGAGATGCTGAAGAAGCGCCGGTAGTTCAGCTCGGTGCGGGCCAGCCGCCACCACACCGGGCGGTACCACTGGGCGTCCAGCAGCTCGGGCAGCGGCAGGCCCTCGGTGCCGGAGCGCAACGGGAAGAAGTGGTCGTGGTAGCGCAGCAGCTCGCCGTCGGCCACCAGGTGCTCGCGCTCGGCACTGATGGGCCCGCCGAGCACCGGCAGCAGCACCTGGCCGCCGCGCGAGGCCCAGTCGATGTCGAACCAGCGCGCGTACGGTGACTCGGGCCCCTCGCGGAGCACCTCCCACAGGGCCCGGTTGTAGCGGGGGGCCATCGCCATGTGGTTGGGCACGATGTCCACCACCAGGCCGAGCCCGTGCTCCCGCGCGGTGCGCGACAGCGACCTGAGCCCGTCCTCGCCGCCCAGCTCCGCGCGCACCCGCGTGTGGTCCACGACGTCGTAGCCGTGGGTGGAGCCGGGGACGGCCTCCAGGACGGGGGACAGATGCAGGTGCGAGACGCCCAGCGACGCCAGATGGGGCACGGCCGCCTCGGCGGCGGCGAAGGGGAACGAGGGCTGGAGCTGTAGGCGGTAGGTGGCCGTGGGCACCCCTGGTCCGGGTCGCACTGAAGTCATGCAGAGCTACGTACCCCGCCTGCCGCTCTTCGTGTCATCCGCCGGGGCATCCGGCCCGGGACGGCCCACACGAACCGGACAGCCGGGGACACGGCGGCTCCCGTGTCCCCGGCCGGGCGCGCTACGCCGGGCGCTGGAGCACGGTCAGGCTGCGGTCCGGCAGGGTGAGGCGCTCACCGGCCGCCACCTTCGGACCCGTGCCCGGCGGCACCCCCTCGGGCCGGGCGGTGTCCACGACCACCTGCCACTGCCTGCCGTGGTCCACCGGCACCAGGAAGTCCAGCGGCTCGTGCGAGGCGTTGAACATGAGCAGGAACGAGTCGTCCGCGATCCGCTCCCCGCGCGGACCCGGCTCGGAGATGGCGTTGCCGTTCAGGAACACCGCCAGCGCGGAGGCGGGCGCCGAGTCCCAGTCGGCCTGGGCCATCTGCTCGCCCTCCGGCGTGAACCAGGCGACGTCCGAGAGCTCGTCCCGGGTGCCCTCCACCGGGCGCCCGTGCAGGAAGCGGCGGCGCCGGAACACCGGGTGCTCGCTGCGCAGCCCCACCATCGCGCGGGTGAACTCCAGCAGCGCGGCCCGCTCGTCGTCCCCTTCCGCTTCCTCCGGTTCGGGCCAGTCCACCCAGGAGATCTCGTTGTCCTGGCAGTAGGCGTTGTTGTTGCCGCGCTGGGT
>NZ_WWKH01000330.1:0-6165 GCF_009865595.1 Streptomyces sp. SID1328
GGCGGCCTCCCGGCCGCGCCCCGGCGCGCCCAGCGATCCCCGGCCCGCTGCCGGGTGTGCGGACGCACCCTCACCGACGCCGGCGAGATGAAACTGATGCGCTGCGAGGACTGCCCCTCCGACATGGACGAGGGCCTGTACGAGCGGCTGCGGGAGTGGCGGGCGGTGGAGGCGGGACAGAGCGGACAGCCGGACTTCTGCGTCTTCACCGACCGCACCCTGATGGCCATCGCCGAGACCCGCCCCGACTGCGCGGCCGAACTCTCCCGCATCCCCGGCGTCCTGGACCGCAAGCTGCGCCGCTACGGCACCGACGTACTGGCCATCTGCGCAGGCCAGGAGGTCGGCACCGCCCCCGCGGAGGCGGCCGGGACCACTGATCGGAACTCGTCGCAAAAATAGTTTGCGCCCGCGCCAGGAATCCCCATAGGTTCTAGGCACGGAAACGGCGGCCTTCTCGAAGGCTGTGAATCCGTGCTGTACTTCCATATCCGAGGACCGGTGCACACCGGTCCCCAAGACGCCGAGAGGAGGCGAGCCCAATGATCAGCATCGAGACCATCATCACCAGCCCGGTCAAAATGACCGATCGTCCGGCCGTCTCCCTGTGCATGCTCGGCGCGCCCTCCCAGGGCACCGGTCTGTCCGGCATTCGTGCCGCCCGTCCGGCCTCCTCGCTGCTCTCCGTGGACCTCCCTGTCCGCGAGCGCAATGAGCGACCGACCAAGGCACTGGCAGCGGTAGAGGCACAGGCGCAGGGCGCCTATGCCTTCGCGGCGGCCGGTGCCGGATTCCGCAAGCAGACGCAGCACCACCAGATGTGGGCCTTCCGTGGGCCAGAACCCTGGAGTGATCCAGCCTGATCGCCGATCAGGCAGGCGCCTTCAGGGCCGCGGAACCCCATCCGGGAACCGCGGCCCTTCTGTTTTCCCCGAACAGGGAGAACACCCCGAAGGCGCCTCGGGACAACAAAAGAGAACCCGGTACCCAGCCGACACCCGGTCCACCGACCGGAACGACCAGACGAGGAAAACACCCCGTGCAACTCGAAGCGCACGCCCCGTCAGTACCGCCTTCACAAGCGATCACTCAGCTCGGCTCCACGGAGGACCCCGCCTTGCTCCCCCTCACCGCGCTCACCGCGCTCGACGACGCCATCGAGAACCTCGGCGTGCCCGTCCCCTGCCGTTCCTACGACCCGGAGGTCTTCTTCGCCGAGTCGCCGGCCGATGTCGAGTACGCCAAGTCGCTCTGCCGCACCTGCCCGCTGGTCGAGGCCTGCCTCGCCGGGGCCAAGGAGCGCCGGGAGCCTTGGGGCGTCTGGGGTGGGGAGCTGTTCGTCCAGGGCGTCGTCGTCGCCCGGAAGCGGCCGCGTGGCCGCCCGCGCAAGAACCCGGTCACGGCATGAACGTCGCACGCACGCACCCCGCAGGAACGATCGACCGTCCCCTCACGCACGACCCCAAGAAGCAGGCCCCGATGAAGCCGTCCACCAGCGAGCCCACCGGCTCGGCGACCCCAGACCTCGATAACCGTGGCGTGACAGGCTCGCGCCAGACGAACAGGACCCGCGAAATGCAACTCATCCCAGAAGCCCTGGCTCGTGCGCATATGCACGAGCGCCTGCACGACGCCCAGCGGGAGCGCCGGGCCATGAGCCTGGCCACCGCCCGGCGGATGCAGCGCCGGGCGGAGCGCGCCTCCCTGCGTGCCCGCCGTGCGCTCGCCGCCGCCGTCATGCAGTAGGCGCCGCCCTCGACGCGCATTGAGCGCACCCACCCGAAGCGGTGGCCTCCCGGCTCAGGGAGGCGAAGTCTTCCCCTCGGGGGCCGGTCCGGCCGAACGGACCGGCCCCCGAGGCATGCCCGCCCCCGCCGGGCCTACGGTTCCAACGGGTCTACGCCTCCGCCGGACCTATGCCTCCGCCGCGGGCGCCTCCGGCAGGTCCTCCTCCGCTTCCTCCGCCTCCTCGGCCTCCAACGCCGCGGACTCCAGCGAGTCCGCGTCCGGCCCGAACCCCGGCAGCCACTCCTCCAGTTCCTCCCGGAGCCGCACCGTCGCGCCCAACTGGCACAGCACACCGATGGTGCTCAGCGTGACCCGGTGGATCAGCAGATAGGACGGCGGCAGATTGAGCTGCTTGCCGAGCTGGTACGCGGGGGAGCGGGGGTCGGCGACCCGGGCCGCCTGGCCGCGCATCCACGACCGGGTGAAGGTGAAGGTGTCCACCTGCGCGGGCTCGATGATCGGCAGCAGGTAGTCGAGGACGGCGTCGGGGTCCAGATCCATGGACTCCTTGATGAAGCCCTCCTCGCAGAGCATCTCGTAGACCGGCTCGGCGTCCCCGGCCAGCGTCATCCGCAGCGCCACCCCGATGGTCGGGGGCAGCCCGTCGGGGAGCCGGTCCACCGTGCCGAAGTCCAGCACGCCCAGCCGCCAGCCGTCCTCACCGTCGGGGCCCACCGGCAGCAGCCGGAAGTTGCCCGGATGCGGGTCGGCGTGCAGCAGGCCGGTGCGGGCCGGGCCGGAGAAGAGGAAGCGCGCCAGCAGTTGCCCGGCCCGGTCGCGCTGCTCCTCGGTGCCGCCGGAGATGATCTCCGACAGCGGGATGCCGTCGATCCACTCGGTCACCAGCACCTGGTCGCACTGGTGCACCACCGCCGGGACCACCACGTCCGGGTCGTCCGCGAACTCCGCCGCGTGCGCGGCCTGCGCCTGCGCCTCCAGCTCGTAGTCCAGCTCCTCGGAGACCCGGTCCTTCAGCTCCGCGATCAGCGGCTTGATGTCCATGCCCGGGATCAGTGGGCCCAACAGGCGGGCGAACCGGCTCAGTTGACCAAGATCCGAGAGCAGTGCCTCGCCGGCGCCCGGATACTGGACCTTGACCGCCACCTCCCTGCCGTCGTGCCACACCGCCCGGTGCACCTGGCCGATGGAAGCCGCCGCCGAGGGCTTGTCCTCGAACTCCAGGAACAGCTCCCGCCAGTCCTCGCCCATCCGCTCCGCCAGCACGGCGTGCACCGTACGGGTCGGCATCGGAGGCGCCGCCTCCTGGAGCTTGGTCAGCGCGGCACGGTAGGGCCCGGCGACCTCCTCGGGGAGCGCGGACTCGAAGACGGACAGCGCCTGCCCGAACTTCATGGCCCCGCCCTTCAGCTCGCCGAGGACCTTGAAGAGCTGCTCGGCCGTGCGCTGCTGAAGCTCCCGCCCCACCAGCTCGGCCGACTCGCCCACGATCCGCTTGCCCAGCCCCCAGGTGGCCCGGCCGGCGAAGCCGAGCGGGAGCGCGGCGAGCTTCGCGGTCCGGGTGACCGCCTTCCGGGGAAGATCAGACATGCGCCCTCCAAGTCCCTGTCGGCCGCGTCGCGCCGGTCTCGCGTCGCCGCTCGGCCGACGGCCGTTGCACCGCCATTGTCGCGCGCGCCGGCCCTCGCGTTGAGAAGTGCTCTTCCTCGGCGCTCTCCCCGGTCCGCGCCGGGGTGCTTCCCCTCCTCCTCTCCTTCGCCCCGCAGCCGCATGCCGGATGCGGGGCGACGGGATGAGCGTCCCAGGTCAGAGCGGGTAGGGCTGCCTCCCAGCGGGTGCCGGTGGCCGCCGGTGCGGCCCCGTCGAGGAAGCTCAGGGCGTGCGCGGCGGCGATGCCCGCGACCGCCGTGGCGAGGGTCAGATCACACGCGCCCACCCGGCGCGCCCGGCCCGAACGCCACTGGGTGATCAGCCGGGGCCACGCCGCGTCCTCGTCCGTGCGGTGCTGCTGAAGACAGCCGGCGCACCCCGTCCGGCCGGGCAGCACCAGTGGTCCGACGACACCGGTCCCCTCCACCACCCCCGCGTAGAGATGGGGGGTACCGGAGACCATGAGGGGCTCGGCGAGGAACGGGTCCGGGGCGTGCACCGCCACCTCGTCGCGCGGGGCGAGGACCACCAGGGACAGCCCTGGCTCCTCCTCGGAGGCGGGCCCGGAGAGTCTGCCCTGGCGGGTCCGGCGCGGTGGGCGGTCCGGTGCCGCACGGCGCACCGCCGTCCGCGCCGCATCGTCCCGCCGCTCGCCCACCGCCTCCACCGGCAGCCCGCCCGGCGCCACGTCCCACGGCTGCACCCGGCCCACGTCCCGCACATCGACCTCGCCGACCCCCGCCCCGGACAGCAGCGTCGCGATCACGGACCCCACCCGGCCCGCGCCGAGCACCCGCACCCGCAGGGCACGCCGGGCGGCGAGGCGGGTGAGCGCGCCGCCCGGCTCCGCCGTGGTCAGCGACAGCGAGGCGAGGTCGGGACGCAGCCGCTCCAGCGCCTCCCCTCTCTCCCGCAGCGCGGTCGCGGCGGGGGAACAGTCCCGTGTGTCGTCGAGCAGCCCCGCCCTGCCCAGCCGGCTCACCAGCCGGTCGGCATGGCCGTCCGGCAGGTCCAGCCGCCGGGCCTCCTCCCGCAGCAACGCCACGTCACGGGTGCCGTCGAGCAGTTCGAGGAAGCTGCCGGTGGCCAGGTCCACCGGGCCCAGAGTGATCGCGTGCGCGGGGGTCATCCCGAACTGCACGGTGCCGAGATCGCGCCAGCCGCGCCGCAGCGCCGGCTTCACCATCGGATGCATGACGGGCCCCCGTCTCCCAGGTCTCGCGCACACCCCGGCCGGGCATGCGTCCTTCTGCCTCTGTACGTCGGCCGAGCCGGTCCTGCTCGTTCCGACGACTGCCAGCATGGCCGGGCTCCGGAATCCGTGCCGAAAGTTGTCCACAGGCACGGGGTGATCGTCGTACAAGCTGCCCACGGGTCCGGCGTCCACAGACCGCTGTCCACAGGCCCGGCCCGCTGTCGGCGCCGACGGGTACCTTCGAGACGTGCCCACCGAACCGACCGAACAGCAGCCGCCCGCCGCACACGGCCCCGTCGAGGTCAGGCGGAGCGACCGGCGCCGCCGGACCGTCTCCGCCTACCGCGAGGGCGACCGCACCATCGTGCTGATCCCCGCCCGCATGTCCAAGGCGGAGGAGCGGCGCTGGGTCACCGCCATGCTCGACCGGCTCGCCGCCAAGGAGGCGAAGCGGAGCGTGCCCGGCGGTGACACCGAACTGGCCGAGCGCGCCGGGCGGCTGTCCGAGCGGTATTTCGAGGGCAGGGCGCGGCCCGGTTCGGTGCGCTGGGTGACCAACCAGAACACCCGCTGGGGCTCGTGCACTCCGGCGGAGGGCACCATCCGGCTCTCGCACCGGCTGCGGGGGATGCCCGAGTACGTGGTCGACTACGTGCTCTGTCACGAGCTTGCGCATCTGCTGGTGCCCGGTCATGGCCCGGACTTCTGGCGGCTGTTGGAGGCGTACCCGCGCACCGAGCGGGCGCGCGGCTATCTGGAGGGCGTGGCCGCCACCGCACGGACGCCGGATGTGCCACCGGATGTGACGGACGACGAGGAGGTGTGAGGTCCGGGCCGCGATTCTGTACCGGGTCTGTACCGGCTGAGGCCGATGTCGGTATTTGCGGTTAGCCTGACGCGACGTAACTGCTTTCGGGACGGGGGACGGACGTAACGCATGTCCAGGGAATTCCAACGCGGCCACAAGGCCCGGATCAGTGACCTCACCGCGGGTACGGATCTGTACGTGGGCGTGCAGATCTCCGCTCCCGGACTGACCTTCGACATAAGCTGCTTCGGCCTCGACGCCGACGAACGGCTCTCCGACGACCGGTACTTCGTCTTCTTCAACCAGCCGAAGTCGCCCGAGGAGTCCATCCAGCTGCTGGGCCCCCAGGCGGGCGACACCGAGTCGTTCCGGGTCACGCTGGACCGGATTCCGGCCGGCATCCACAAGCTGTCCTTCACCGCGACCATCGACGGTGACGGGCAGATGTCCCGGATCGCCCCCGGCTATCTGCGGATCGTGGCGGGCGGCGAGGAGGTCGCGCGGTACTCCTTCACCGGCGCGGAGTTCACCACCGAGCGCGCCGTCATGCTCGGCGACCTCTATCTCAAGGACGTCTGGCGGTTCGCCGCGGTCGGGCAGGGCTTCGACGGCGGACTGGAGGCGCTGCTGAAGAACTTCGGCGGCGAGGTCGCCGAGGAGGAGGCGCCCGCTCCCGCTGAGCCGGAGGCCGCCGCGCCGTCCGCCGCCCCCGGTTTCGCCCCGCCCGCCTTCGCCGTCCCCGCCGGACCGACGCCCTCCGCGCCCC
>NZ_WWKH01000331.1:0-5424 GCF_009865595.1 Streptomyces sp. SID1328
CGACTCGGCCTCGGCACGCGAGGCGGACGCGTCCGCCGCGGCCTCGTCCCGCAGCCGCTCGGCCTCGGTCGCGGCCTGCTCCTGGAGCGCACGGATACGCTCGGCGGCCTCCGAGCGCAGCCGCTCGGCCTCCTCACCGGCCTCGCGCCGGATACGGGACGCCTCCTCGCGGGCCTCGGTCAGCGCCTGCTCGGCCGACTCAAGGCGCTCCTGCGCCTCGGTCTGCAGCCGGGTCAGCTCACCGGCGGCCTCCTCGCGGCGGGCCTCGGCGGCCTTCTCGGCCTCCTCGCGCAGCTCACGGGCGGCCTTCTCGGCGTCCGCGCCGACCGTCTCGGCCCGCTCCTCGGCCTCGGCCTTGAGCCGCTCGGCCTCCTTGCGGGTGCGCTCCAGCGTCTCCTCGGCCTGCCGGCGCAGCGCGGTCGCGCGCTCGATGGCCTCGGTGCGGACCTTCTCGCTGTCGGTGGTGGCGGTCTTGCGCAGCTCGTCCGCGTCCGCCTTGGCCTTGGCGAGGAGCTCCTCGGCGGACTTGGCCGCCTCCTCGATCTGGGTGACCGCCTCCCGCCGGGCCTCGGCACGGATGGAGTCGCCCTCGGTGACCGCGTCGGCGCGCAGCTGCTCGGCCTCGCCGCGCAGACGCCGGGCCTCCTCCTGCAGCTCGACCGTCTTGGCCCGGTACTCCTTGGTGTCGTCCTTCGCCGTGCCCTTGAGCTGCTCGGCGATGTCGTGCGCCTCGGCGCGCAGCCGGTCCGCCTCCGCCTCGGCCTCCGAGCGGATGCGCTCGGCCTCCTCGGTGGCGGCCTTGGTGGTCCTGCGGGCGTCCTCGGCGGCCTTGTTCAGGACCTCCTCGGCCGTCCGGGCCGCCTTGGAGAGCTGGCTCGCGGTCTCCTCGGCGGTGGCGCTGCGGGCGTTCTCCCCGGCCTCGGCGAGGATCTTCTCCGCCTCGGCACGGGCGTCCGCGACGAGCTGCTCGGCCTCCGCCTTGGTGGTCTCGGCCTCCTTGGTGGCCTCGCTGACCAGCCGGGCGACCTGCTCCTTGGCGGTGCGCGTCCGGGTCTCGTTGGCGGCCTCGGCGCCTGCCAGCGCCTTGGCGGCGGCCTCCTTCGCCTCGGTGACCAGCTTTTCCGCCTCGGACCGGGCGCTGCGCAGCGCGCGCTCGGCCTCCGCCATCCGCTCCTCGGCGGTGCGGCTCAGCTCGGCGGCCTGCCGGCGCGCGGCGTCCGACTCGCTGGCGGTGGAGGTACGGAGCTGCTCGGCGTGGTCGGTGGCCTCCTGCGCCTGCGAGGAGGCGGCGTTCAGCAGCCGCTCGGCGTCGGTGCGGGCCCGGCGCAGGATCTGCTCGGCCTCGGCACGGGCCGCCTCCGCGTCGGTGCGCAGCCGCTCACGGGCCTCGTGGGTCAGCCGCTCGGCCTCCGCGCGGGCGGCGGCCATGGCCTGCTCGGCCTCGGCGCGCGACTCGTCCAGCAGCCGGCGGGCCTGCTGCTCGGTACGGGCGCGGAGCTGCTCGGCCCAGGCCACGTTCTCGTTGACGTGGGACTCGACGGTCTGGCGGCGCTCGGCCAGCTCCTGGTCGAGCTGCTGGCGGCGGGTGACCGCCTCCTGGTGCAGCTCCGCCTGGAGCCGGGCGGAGTGCTCGGCGTGCTCCTGGAGGATGCGCTGGGTCTGCGCGCGGGCCTGGCTCAGCTCGCGCTCGGCGTCCTGCCGCAACTGGTCGGCCTGCACCTGGGCGTTGCGGAGCAACTGCTCGGCCTGGTAGCCGATGTCACCGCCGTCGTAGGCGGGACGGGTCATCAGGGTGCGGCGCGCCTCGTGCAGCTTGGCGCGCAGCACCTCGACCTGGTAGCCGAGGTCCTCGGCGTGCTGGATCGCCTTTTCCCGCTCGGTCTTCAGCCGCTTCATCTCGGCCTCGAACCGAGAGAGGTGGTCGACGTCAGCCGCCGGCTCTCGCTCCTGGCTCTCGTAGCCCCGCACTGCGCGGTCCCATCCGTCCCCTGGTGAATTACTCCGACGAGCACCGTCCATCCGCCGGACGGGGCCCTCCGGGGAATGGTGTCAGATCAACGGCGGAGCACGGGCTGCTGCCCCGACGCTCGTCCCCCGAAACCCGGACCCCGGCATCGGTCGTCCCCCGTGTTCGGGGACGACCGCCCCCAACCCTACCGGCCCTTATGTACGAGAGTCAGTGCTCAGGTGACTCAACTGCCGCCGAAGTGACCAGTTCTGTCAGGACTCCATGGCAATCCTTGGGGTGCAGGAAGGTGATCCGGGACCCCATGGAACCGACTCGGGGCTCGTCGTACAGCACCCGTACGCCCTTGTCGCGGATGTCGGCGGCGTCCGCGTCCACGTCCGCGGTGCCGAAGGCGATGTGGTGGACACCCTCGCCGTTCTTGGCCAGCCACTTGCCGACCGCGGAGTCCTCCCGCGTCGGCTCCAGCAGCTGGAGGTAGGAGGCGCCGCCGTCCGAGGTCTCGTTGATCTTGAGCATGGCCTCCCGGACGCCCTGCTCCTCGTTCACCTCGGTGTGGAACACCTCGAAGCCGTAGGTCGTCCGGTAGAACTCGACAGTGGTGTCGAGGTCGTGGCAGGCGATCCCGATGTGGTCGATTCGCGTCAGCATGGTTTCAGTGCAGCGCTCCGGCGGTGGTTACGCAACGTGCGCGCGATCACACCGTAAGGGCGATGACGGGCTCCGGTACCGGTCAGTACATTCGAAGTAAACCCTCGTTCACTCCTCGGCTGTGCAGGCCGGTAAGGGGATCGCAGCTCATGTCTTCTGGAAAGACCACCTCTGTGATCGTCGCGGGCGCGCGGACGCCCATGGGACGGTTGCTCGGTTCGCTGAAGTCCTTCTCGGGTGCCGACCTGGGCGGCTTCGCCATCAAGGCGGCCCTCGACCGCGCCGGGATCAGCGGCGACCAGGTCCAGTACGTGATCATGGGCCAGGTACTCCAAGCGGGTGCCGGCCAGATCCCGGCCCGCCAGGCGGCGGTCAAGGCCGGCATCCCGATGAACGTGCCGGCGCTCACGGTCAACAAGGTCTGCCTCTCCGGCCTCGACGCGATCGCGCTGGCCGACCAGCTCATCCGCGCGGGTGAGTTCGACATCGTGGTCGCGGGCGGCCAGGAGTCGATGACCAACGCCCCGCACCTGCTGCCGAAGTCCCGCGAGGGCTTCAAGTACGGCGCGATCGAGATGCTGGACTCGATGGCCCACGACGGGCTGACCGACTCCTTCGAGAACATCGCCATGGGCGAGTCCACGGAGAAGCACAACACCCGCCTCGGCATCGGCCGGGCCGCGCAGGACGAGATCGCCGCGCTGTCCCACCAGCGGGCCGCCGCCGCGCAGAAGAACGGCCTGTTCGAGGCCGAGATCACCCCGGTGGAGATCCCGCAGCGCAAGGGCGACCCGGTGCTGTTCAGCAAGGACGAGGGCATCCGCGGTGACACCACCGCCGAGTCGCTCGGCCGGCTCCGGCCCGCCTTCACCAAGGACGGCACCATCACCGCCGGGTCCTCCTCGCAGATCTCCGACGGCGCCGCCGCGGTGGTCGTGATGAGCAAGGCCAAGGCCGAGGAGCTGGGCCTGGAGTGGCTCGCGGAGATCGGCGCACACGGCAACGTCGCCGGGCCGGACAACTCCCTGCAGTCGCAGCCGTCCAACGCCATCCGGCACGCGCTCGGCAAGGAGGGGCTCGAGGTCTCCGACCTGGACCTCATCGAGATCAACGAGGCGTTCGCGGCGGTCGCCGTGCAGTCAATGGACGACCTCGGGGTGTCCACGGAAAAGGTGAACGTCAACGGCGGTGCCATCGCCCTCGGCCACCCGATCGGCATGTCCGGCGCCCGGCTGGTGCTGCACCTGGCGCTGGAGCTCAAGCGCCGGGGCGGCGGGGTCGGCGCGGCCGCGCTGTGCGGTGGCGGTGGCCAGGGTGACGCGCTGATCGTGCGGGTACCCAAGGGCTGAGATCTGCTTTTCCGGCGGTGTGCGCGAGCGGTGCGAGTGAACGGAGCTGTTTGATGCGGGACGTCTCCTCTCTGGTGGCCGAGGCCAGGGAAGGCCGGCCTCGGGCCGTGGCCCGGCTGATCTCCCTGGTCGAGGGGGCGTCCCCGCAGCTGAGGGAGGTGATGGCGGCACTGGCCCCGCTCACGGGCAACGCGTATGTGGTCGGTCTGACCGGCTCGCCCGGCGTCGGCAAGTCCACCTCCACCTCCGCGCTGGTCACCGCGTACCGCAAGCAGGGCAAACGGGTCGGCGTGCTCGCCGTCGACCCGTCCTCGCCGTTCTCCGGGGGCGCGCTGCTCGGGGACCGGGTCCGGATGTCCGACCACGCCTCCGACCCCGGCGTCTACATCCGCTCCATGGCCACGCGAGGCCACCTGGGCGGGCTCGCGTGGGCCGCGCCGCAGGCGATCCGGGTGCTGGACGCGGCCGGCTGCGACGTGGTCCTGGTCGAGACGGTCGGCGTCGGCCAGTCCGAAGTGGAGATCGCCTCCCAGGCCGACACCAGCGTGGTCCTGCTGGCGCCCGGCATGGGCGACGGCATCCAGGCGGCCAAGGCCGGAATCCTGGAGATCGGCGACGTCTACGTCGTCAACAAGGCCGACCGGGACGGCGCCGACGCCACCGCCCGCGAGCTGAACCACATGCTCGGCCTCGGCGAGTCCCGTGGCCCCGGCGACTGGCGCCCCCCGATCGTCAAGACCGTCGCCGCCCGTGCGGAAGGCATCGACGAGGTCGTAGAAGCCCTGGAGAAGCACCGCGCCTGGATGGAGGAACACTCCGTCCTCACCGAACGCCGCCGAGCCCGGGCGGCCCGCGAGGTGGAGACCATCGCGGTCACCGCCCTCCGGGAACGCATCGGCGACCTCCACGGCGACCGCCGCCTCTCCGCCCTCGCGGACCGCATCGTCACCGGCACCCTGGACCCGTACCGAGCGGCGGACGAACTGGTCGAGGGACTTACCCGGGGCTGAGCTCCCCTGCTAGCTTGACCGGCATGTTCCTCCTCATGGCATAGAGCGCACCCTTCGCGCCCGCGTGGCCGTCCGGCTCCTCGCCGGGGTCCGGCGCGGCGCACCGGTGCCCTCGTCCCGCCTCCCGTGAGGAACCCCGCGCATGTCCGCGCCCGCTTCCGCGCGCCCCGCCGCGCCGTCCTACGCCGCCGTCCTCCGCGTCCCGCACGCCCGCCGCACCTTCGCCACCGCCCTGGTGGGCCGGCTGTCCTACGGCACGGTCCCGCTGTCCCTGCTGCTCGCCACCCAGCGGGCCACGGGCTCGTACGCGGCCTCAGGCGCGGTGCTCTCCCTGTACGGCGCCGCCGTGGTCTTCCTGACCCCGGCCCGCGCCGTGCTGGTGGACCGGCACGGCGCCCGGCGCGCCCTGCTGCCGCTGGCCGCCGCCCACGGGGGACTGCTCTGCGTG
>NZ_WWKH01000332.1:0-4911 GCF_009865595.1 Streptomyces sp. SID1328
GGCGCGGGCGCGGACCACCGCCAGGGCGGCGGCCAGCTCCTCCGGGGTCGGGTTGCCTCGTACGACCTTGATGTTCATGACGGCTCCCGTCGGCGCTGTCCTACAGGGGGATGTTGCCGTGCTTCTTCGGAGGGAGGGATTCCCGCTTCGTACGGAGCTGACGCAGCCCCCGGACGATGTGCCCGCGGGTGTCCGACGGCATGATCACCGCGTCCACGTAGCCGCGCTCGGCCGCCACGTACGGGTTGAGCAGCGCGTCCTCGTACTCCTGGACCAGCCGCGCCCGCGTCTCCTCGCCCGTGCCGGCGGTCTCCGCCTCGGCGATGGTGCGGCGGTGCAGGATGTTGACCGCGCCCTGCGCGCCCATCACCGCGATCTGCGCGGTCGGCCAGGCCAGGTTGAGGTCGGCGCCCAGGTGCTTGGAGCCCATCACGTCGTACGCGCCGCCGAACGCCTTGCGGGTGATGACGGTGATCAGCGGGACGGTGGCCTCGGCGTAGGCGTAGATCAGCTTGGCGCCGCGCCGGATGATGCCGTCCAGTTCCTGGTCCACGCCGGGCAGGAAGCCCGGCACGTCCACGAAGGTCAGCACCGGGATGTTGAACGCGTCGCAGGTGCGCACGAACCGGGCGGCCTTCTCGGACGCCTTGATGTCGAGGCATCCCGCGAACTGCATCGGCTGGTTGGCGACCAGACCCACCGGGTGCCCCTCGACCCGGCCGAACCCGGTGAGGATGTTCGGCGCGAACAGGCCCTGCGTCTCGAAGAACTCCCCGTCGTCCAGGACGTGTTCGAGCACGGTGTGCATGTCGTACGGCTGGTTCGCGCTGTCCGGCACGAGGGTGTCCAGCTCGCGGTCCTCGTCGCTGATCGCGAGGTCCGCCTCCTCCGGGTAGGCCGGGGCCTCGCTGAGGTTGTTGGACGGCAGGTACGACAGCAACTGCTTGACGTACTCGATCGCGTCCTTCTCGTCGCCCGCCATGTGGTGGGCCACGCCGGAGTTGGTGTTGTGGGTGCGGGCGCCGCCCAGCTCCTCGAAGCCGACGTCCTCACCGGTGACCGTCTTGATCACGTCGGGGCCGGTGATGAACATGTGCGAGGTCTGGTCGACCATCACCGTGAAGTCGGTGATCGCCGGGGAGTAGACCGCGCCGCCCGCGCACGGGCCGACGACCAGACTGATCTGCGGGATCACCCCGGAGGCATGGGTGTTGCGGCGGAAGATCTCGCCGTACGCGCCCAGCGAGGCGACACCCTCCTGGATGCGGGCACCCCCGGAGTCGTTGATGCCGATGACCGGGCAGCCGGTCTTCAGCGCGAAGTCCATGACCTTGACGATCTTCTGGCCGTACACCTCGCCGAGGGCGCCGCCGAAGACGGTGAAGTCCTGGGAGAACACGGCCACGGGACGGCCGTCCACCGTGCCGTACCCGGAGACGACACCGTCGCCGTACGGGCGGTTCGACTCCAGGCCGAAGTTGGTGGAACGGTGACGGGCGAATTCGTCCAGCTCGACGAACGAATCCTCGTCCAGGAGGAGTTCGATGCGTTCACGGGCCGTCAGTTTGCCCTTGGCGTGCTGCTTCTCCACCGCGCGTTCCGAGCCGGCGTGCGTCGCCTCGTGGATACGCCGCTGGAGATCCGCGAGCTTCCCGGCGGTCGTGTGGATGTCGGTGTCGTGACGCTCTTCCGGCTCGGACATCGGGATGCGGCTCCCTGCCTGCTCAAAAGGGGGGACGTTTACTCATCCGTAGCGTAGTGCGGGGCCCACCTCTCAGGAGTGCGGTCTTTCCCACACCTAGGGTTACTTGCATGACGCCGCACAATGCCTCAGGTCCCAGCCGGTGGTCCGACCTGGACCGTCCGCCGCTCAACGTGACCGCGCTGCGCCGCGGGCTCCTCCACGAGGGCGGCCTGTGGACCTCGGTCGACGTGGTCCAGCGCACCGGCTCCACCAACTCCGACCTCGTCGCCCGCGCGGCCTCCGGTGCGGCGGACGAGGGCGCGGTGCTGGTCGCGGAGGAGCAGACGGCCGGCCGCGGGCGGCTGGACCGGCGCTGGACGGCTCCGCCGCGCTCGGGCCTCTTCTTCTCCGTCCTGCTGCGCCCCGCCGAGGTCCCCCTGGAGCGCTGGGGCTGGCTCCCGCTGCTGACCGGCGTCGCCGTGGCCACCGGCCTGTCCCGCGCGGCCGGGGTCGACACGGCCCTGAAGTGGCCGAACGACCTGCTGGTCACCGTCGGCGGCGAGGAGCGCAAGGCGGGCGGCATCCTGGCCGAGCGCGCCGGCCAGGACGGCGTGGTGGTCGGTGTCGGCCTCAACGTCTCCCTGCGCGCCGACGAACTCCCCGTCCCGCAGGCGGGCTCGCTGGCGCTGGCCGACGCGGTGTCCACCGACCGCGACACCCTGCTCCGCTCGGTGCTGCGCTCCCTGGAGACCTGGTACGGCCGCTGGCGCTCCGCCGGTGGCGACCCCGTCACCAGCACCCTCCAGGAGACCTACGCGGCCGGCTGCGCCACCCTCGGCCGCCAGGTCCGCGCGGAGCTGCCCGGCGACCGGGCGCTGGTGGGCGAGGCGGTCGCGATCGACGGCGACGGACGGCTGGTCATCGCCACGGCGGAGGGTGTGCGGGAGGCCGTGGGAGCGGGGGACATCGTGCACCTGCGTCCGGCGTAGCGGGCGGTGTCCGGCGGCGGAACGGGCGTTCCCGGCCCCGGAAAGGGGGCAGAGGGGCGTGGGGACGCCGGGCCGCGCCCCCGCCGTGCGCGGTGCGCGCCGGGCGGTGCTTCCGGGGGGTGAAGGGTGCGTCCGGTGGGCGGTCCCGGCGGAGTGAGCTGGCGCACACCTGCCGTAGAGTTGAGGCCGGTCGGTACCTGACCGCGGCAGATCGGAAGGGCAGCAGGCGTGAGCGTCGACGACACGGGATCCGGCGCGGGCGCGGAGGGCCGGGTGGACCCCGATGCCCCCGACCCCGGCGACGACCCGCTCGCCCTCCGCCTCGAACAGCTCATCCTCGGCGCCGAGCGCCGCTACACCCCCTTCCAGGCCGCCCGCAGTGCCGGTGTCTCCATGGAGCTGGCGTCCCGTTTCTGGCGGGCGATGGGCTTCGCCGACATAGGCCAGGCGAAGGCGCTCACCGAGGCCGACGTACTCGCCCTGCGGCGGCTGGCCGGTCTGGTCGAGGCGGGGCTGCTCAGCGAGGCCATGGCGGTGCAGGTGGCGCGCTCCACCGGGCAGACCACCGCCCGGTTGGCCGAATGGCAGATCGATTCCTTCCTGGAGGGGCTGACCGAGCCCCCCGAGCCGGGCATGACCCGCACCGAGGTCACGTACCCGATCATCGAGCTGCTCCTGCCCGAGCTGGAGGAGTTCCTCGTCTACGTCTGGCGCCGCCAGCTCGCCGCGTCCGCGGGGCGGGTGGTGCAGAACGTGGACGACGCGGAGATGGTCGACCGGCGGCTCGCCGTCGCCTTCGCCGACCTCGTGGGCTTCACCCGGCTCACCCGGCGGATGGAGGAGGAGGAACTCGGCGAGCTGGTCGAGGCGTTCGAGACCACCGCCGCCGACCTGGTCGCCGCACGCGGGGGCCGGCTCATCAAGACCCTGGGCGACGAGGTCCTCTACGTCGCCGACGACGCGGCCACCGCCGCGGACATCGCCCTCCGCCTGGTCGAGACGCTCTCCAACGACGAGACGATGCCCGAGCTGCGGGTCGGCATGGCCTTCGGCACGGTCACCACGCGCATGGGCGACGTCTTCGGCACGACCGTGAACCTCGCCTCCCGGCTGACCTCGATCGCTCCCCGCGACGCCGTCCTCGTCGACAGCGCCTTCGCGGAGGAGCTCGTCCGCACGGGCGTCGCCCCGGCCTCCGAGGCCGAGGCGGCCGAGGCCGCCGCGGCGGCCGAGAAGGAGGGCGAGACCCCTCCCGACTACCGCTTCGCCCTCCAGCCCATGTGGCAGCGCTCGGTGCGTGGCCTGGGCATGGTCGAGCCGTGGCTGCTGGCGCGGCGCGGCGAGACGGGCTGAGGGCTCCTACCGGAGTTCCAGGCACACACCGAGTACGGGCACGCAGAGGCCCTTGTGGTCCGGAGGAGGCGCTGAGGCGCTCGCTGTGGGAGTCGGTGCCGTCGGTGCCGTTGTGGGCGCCGGTGGGGTCGTCGCGGGAGCTTCGGGTGCGGTGGGGGTCTGCGGTACGACAGCCCGCGGCGTCCCGCTGGAGCGCGCGGTGGGCGTAGCGCTCGCTTGGGCACGGGGGCTGCCGGGACCGCTGCCCGCACTGCTGGGCGTGGGCCGCGCGGACGTGGGAACGGAGGCCGCAGCCTTCGACGCCGGCGGTACGGCGAGGACGGTGGCGGAAACCCCGGCTGAGGGCTCGACCTTGAGCCTGGCCGGATGCCGCGGCTCGGCCTCGGCAGTGCCGGGCCCGGAATCGGGAGCGACCCGCACGAGACTCAGTAGTGCCACACCGAGGGCGACCGCCACTCCGAGAAGCAGCACGACGCGGCCCCGCCCCCGCCGATGCCGGCCGTGGCGCAGGGCGGCCAGGGCGCGCCGGGTCCACGCGGCCGGTGACAGGGGCGGTTCCCCTGGGGGAGCGGCCAGTACCACGCCCCTCGTCTGCGGCTGGTCGCTTCCCTTGCCCCGCCCGCTCCCCGCGCTCACCGGCGCCTGCGCCCGGTCGCGGGCCCCGGCGCCCTTCGTCCCCGTCCCCGGCGCCTGCGGCTGACCCTCCCCCTTGTCCCGCCCGGCCTTGTCCCGCCCGGCGTCGCCCGTCCGCGGCCGCCCCACCCCCGTCCGCACCCGGAACGACACCCCGGGGGGCTTGGTCGGGTCGGTCGGGATGCGCGCTGCTGAGCTCAGCGGAACCGATTCCGCAGGGAAGGGGGGCGGGGGCTGGACTCTTCGTGGCAC
>NZ_WWKH01000333.1:0-11320 GCF_009865595.1 Streptomyces sp. SID1328
CTGCTCGCCCTCTACACCGACGGCCTGGTGGAGACCCGGTACGACGCCATCGACATCGGACTCCACGCCCTCTGCCGCACGCTGGAGAACGCGACCGGCTCCCTTCAGCAGACCTGCGACAGTCTCCTCGACACGGTCGACCGCACGTCGGCGGACGATGTCGCGCTGCTGCTGGCGCGGTTCGGCGGGGCGTAGTTCCGCACACGGAAGCCGGGCACGCCAACCGATGGCGTGCCCGGCGCAGTTGGTCAGGAGCGGGCGGTGTCCGCGCCCTTCAGGCCGAAGATGTCGACGGCGTGGTAGTAGGTCCAGGCCGTGGAGTCGCAGGAGGTCTTGGTGGCACCGGAGTAGTTGTTGCAGACGCGCTTGAGGTCCTCGTAGAAGGCGGAGTCGATACGGGACTTGTTCGCGGAGAAGGTGCCGGCGGCCTTGTAGTTGCGGTAGCCGAAGTCGTGGCGGGCGCACGCGGTCTGGAAGGGGAAGCCGAAGGGGTTGTCGGGGGAGGAGCTGCAGTAGTCCGTCGACCAGTCGAAGCCGTAGGCGGCCCAGGCGCCCTGGTTGCCCCGCGCGGAGACCCAGGCGTTGTAGCTGGCGGCGCTGGTCTGGGTCCAGGAGCTGAGCACCTGCGGCTTGTCGGCGGGCGCCGCCGAGGCGTCACCGGCGAGTGCCAGCACCGCGGGGAGTGCCAGAGCGGCACCGGCGGCGGCGAGCGAGACGGCGTGGGGACGGCGCATGGAAGACCTCCGAGTGTGGGGCCCAGCAAGCCTCGCGGGGTTCGTGAGGCGGGGTCAGCTTGGACCACCACTCGGTGACCTGAACAGTCCATGTCAAAAAATTTCTCGCGCGAATTCAACAAACTGTCAGCTCGAACCGGCTTCAACTCGGCCAAACCGGCGCGTAAGTCAAGTGAGCGCCCCGACAACAAAGTTGACGCACCGTCATGTGCAGCTCGGCGTTGGCCTCCCCCTCACCCGGCCGTGGGCCGGCGACGGACCGCGGGGCAGCCGGGTCCCGGCCGCGTGGGGAGTGCGCCGTCCAGCTCGACGGAACCCGTCTCGGAATCGGGGCCGAGTTTGGGTAGCGTGGACGCCTGGACAGGCGAAACGGAAAAGAGGTGACCCGTGCGGATCTCCGTCTCCTCCGACATGGACGAACCGGTGGCCCGTCTGCTCGTGGCCGAACTGCGCGAGCGGGGTCACGAGGTGCGCGCGCACGGCGCGCTGCGGGCCGGGGCCGACCCTCAGTGGGCGGTGTGCTCCGAGGCCGCCGCGCGGGAGGTCGCCGAGGGCGCGGCCGAGCAGGCGGTCGTCTGTTGCTGGACCGGCACCGGCGCCTCGATCGCCGCGAACAAGGTGCCGGGGGTGCGCGCCGCGCTCTGCGCCGACGCCGCCACGGCGGAGGGCGCGCGCCGCTGGAACGACGCCAATGTCCTCGCCCTCAGCCTGCGCCTCACCTCGGAGCCGCTGCTGAAGGAGATCCTCGACGCCTGGTTCGCGGCCGCGCCCAGCCAGGACGAAGAGGACCGCCGCAACGTGGCCCACGTCGAAGCACTCGACGCGCGGCCACGCTGAGGCGGTCCCCGCAGGAAGGGTTCCGAGTCAGTGGGCGCCCAGACCGCCCCCGCCGAAGGAGCCGCTGGACCCCTTGCTCCAGCGCGGCCGGTCCTTGTTCTCACTTGTCCTGGTGTGCATGTTGTGGAGTTCGTACGGGGTGAGCGCGCGCCCGCCCTTGGGGGTCTGCGGGATCTCGTCGGGTTCCCGGTTCTCCTGTATCTCCCGAGTCACGCCCTCCGGGGGAAGGTGCGGCTGTTCCTCGGCGCTGGGGCGGAGTGGCTCCCTGTCCTTGATCCGGCTGTTGATCCAGAAGCCGCCCCCGAGCAGCGCCAGCACGCCGACGGCCACGACGAAGAGCACCAGGCTGATGAGCCCGCTCGGTGCCGCCAACTGTGTCATTGCGGTGTTCATAGCAGTGGAGTACCCCGTACAAACAGTACGAACCGGACACTTTGCGTGGCCCTTCGTAGCAACCGGTGTTCCACCGGCTTTTGGCGCCCACTAGGCCGTTGTCCACGCGTTTACGCCGCCGCACCACGGCTACCCGCCCCCTGTGACACCTCCGCCCCACCCTTCACGAGAGCAGCTCTACCAGTTCCTCGAGGACAGGTTCGCCTGCGCCCAGGCTTGCTCCGACTGCGCGCGGGCCTGCGCGGTGCGCGCCAGCCTCGTCGGCTCGTACGGCACCGCCGGGCAGGAGCGCGCCCGGCGCCTCGGGATCATGTGCGCCGAGGTGTGCGACACCACGTGCCGCGCGCTCTCCGAGGAGGGCCGCGCGGACGGTGAGGGCACCGAGGACGAGATCAAACTCCAGCTCGAATGGTGCCGCTCGCTCTGTGTCGAGGCGGCCGAGGCGTTCGACGGCCAGCCCGGCGCCGAGAACGCCGCCAACGCCTGCCGCACCTGCGCCCAGGCGTGCACGGACTTCATGGCGGCCCTCGCCGCCTGACCCTGTCCGGGCGCGGGAGGCACGGCGTAGCCTGCGGGCATGGACGAGGCGCGCGCACGCGATCCGGGCCTGTTCACCCCTGCCTCGGTGACCTGGCAGGTCCACGGCGACCCGATGATGTGGATCGCCGGCATCCGCGCGCTCTACCTCCAGGCCCTGCATCCGCGCGCGGTGCGCGGTGTCCTGCAGAACTCCGACTTCCGCCGTGACGCCTGGGGCAGGCTGCGGCGCACCGCGGACTTCGTCGGCGTCACCACCTACGGCACCACCGAGGACGCCGAGCGCGCCGGGGAGCGCGTGCGCAGGATCCACAGCATGCTGACCGCGACCGACCCGGACACAGGTGAGCGCTACGGGGTCGGCGAGCCGGAGCTGCTGCTCTGGGTGCACTGCGCCGAGATCGGGTCCTACCTCCATGTCCTGCGCCGCTCCGGCTTCCCGCTCACCGGCCCCCAGGCCGACCGTTACCTCGCCGAGCACCGGGCGAGCGCCCGCCTGGTCGGCCTCGACCCGGCCCGGGTCCCCGCCGACCGGGCCGCACTCGACGCCTACTTCGAGAAGGTCCGCCCCGAGCTGGCCGCCGGAGCCGAGGCCCGCGAGGTCGACGACTTCCTGCGCCGCCCGCCGGTCCACCCCCTCCTCGTCCCGGCCCGCGCCCTCCTCTGGCGCCACGTCGCCGGCCTCGCCTACGCCTCCCTCCCCACCTGGGCCCACGCCCTCTACGGCCGCCCCGCGCCCCAGCCCGCCACGGTCACCCGCCACCTGCGCACCACGGGCACCCTCCTGCGCGCGATCCCCGGCTCACTGCGCCGCCGGACCCCACCCCGCCACCTGCTGCACGCGGTCGCCGGCCTGGGCCCCTCCGCCCGCCCCGACCCGGCGCGCGTGCCGCACTGAGGCCATGATCGTCTTTTGCCGAGGCCCGACAAAAGCAAGGGAGTTCGCGGGATCTGCTGTACCGGTATCGCCGCTAGGTCGGCAGCTGCCTCTTCCGTCACGGCTACCTCTGGGGACAGCCGCCAGCGGCGCACCCCGGTGACACCCGTGCACCGGTGCGCTCCCGCCCTTCCGGGAGCGCATCGGCGCGCTCGCCAACCCCCCTACTCAGGAGCAGAGTTGCCCCCCACAGCCCCCATCGCACCCACCGCCACCTCCTTGTTCCGCCGCACCACCCTCCCCGCCGCCCTCCTGCTGCCCGCCGCCCTGCTCACCGGATGCTCCCTCGTCGACAGCGGCGGAAGCTGTGACGGCTCGGGCGCCGCGCGCAAGGACCTCGCCGCCCAGAAGGTGCTGTCCTCGCCGCCCGCCGGTGCCGCCGACCCCGCCAACTACCGTGGCGCGGGCGTCTCCACGGGCTGCGACGACGACAGCGCGGGCCCGGCCTGGCTGCACGCCGACCGCGTCTACGCCTTCCCCGGCACCCGCCAGGCCGTCATCGACCACTACACCCGCACCGCCGCTGCCCAGGGCTGGCAGAGCGGACCCGCCCCGCAGGCCGGCGCCGCCTGCTGGACCCGGACCGACGACGGACGCCACCTGGTGCTCGACGTCGACTTCCAGCTCGGCTCCTGGTCCCCCGTCCCCGACCCCGGCAAGGGCATCGGCTACGAGGTCACGGTCGGCTCGTACGCCGACGGCAGCGCGGCGGGAGTGAACTGCACGGACTAGTCCTCTACCCGGCGAAGATCAACCGTGCTACCAAGAACCATGCCTGCACACGAGGGAACCCGGACGTACGACGCCGTCATCGTCGGCGGGGGACACAACGGCCTGGTCGCGGCCGCCTATCTCGCCCGCGCCGGGCGCTCGGTCCTGCTGCTGGAGCGGCTCGGGCACACCGGGGGCGCTGCGGTGTCCAGCCGGCCGTTCGCCGGGGTGGACGCCCGGCTGTCGCGGTACTCGTACCTCGTCAGCCTGTTGCCGGACAAGATCGTCCGGGAGCTCGGGCTGGACTTCCGGGTGCGGGGGCGGACCATCTCCTCGTACACCCCCGTCGAGCGCGGCGGCCGGGCCACCGGGCTGCTCGTCGGGGGCGGCGAGGAGCGCACCCGGCGGGCCTTCGCCGAACTGACCGGCGACGAGCGCGAGTTCACCGCATGGCAGCGTTTCTACGGCATGACCGGCGAAGTCGCCCGGCGGGTATTCCCGACCCTCACCGAACCGCTGCCCACCCGCGCCGCACTGCGCGCCCGCGTCGGTGACGAGGACGCCTGGCGGGCCCTGTTCGAGGAGCCGCTCGGGGTCACCGTCGAGGAGAACTTCCGCGACGACCTGGTCCGGGGTGTCGTCCTCACCGACGCGCTGATCGGCACCTTCGCCGACGCCCATGATCCCTCCCTCGCCCAGAACCGCTGCTTCCTCTACCACGTCATCGGCGGCGGCACCGGCGCCTGGGACGTGCCCGTCGGCGGCATGGGCGCCCTCACCGACGCCCTCGCGGACGCGGCCCGCGCGGCCGGAGCCGAGATCGTCACCGGGCACGAGGCGGTCCGCATCGACACCGACGGCCGCACCGCCGAGGTCACCTACCGCACCGCCGACGGCGAGGGCGTCGCCGCCGCCCGGCACGTCCTGGTCAACGCCTCCCCGCGCGAACTCGCCGCCCTCACCGGCGACCCGGCGCCCGAGCCCGCCGAAGGCGCCCAGCTCAAGGTGAACATGCTGCTCAAGCGGCTGCCCCGGCTCAAGGACGGCTCCGTGGACCCGCGCGAGGCGTTCGCCGGGACCTTCCACATCGCCGAGGGCTACCAGCAGCTCGCCACCGCCCACGCCCAGGCGGCCGCCGGTGAACTCCCCGCCGCCCCGCCCTCGGAGATCTACTGCCACTCCCTGACCGACCCCACCATCCTCGGCCCCGACCTCGCCGAGCGCGGCTACCAGACCCTCACCCTCTTCGGCCTGCACACCCCCGCCCGCCTTTTCACCCACGACAACGACGCCGTACGCGAGGAACTGCTGAAGTCCACCCTGGCCCAGCTCGACGCCCACCTCGCCGAACCTCTCGCGGACTGCCTGGCCACCGACGCCGACGGCCGCCCCTGCATCGAGGCGAAGACCCCGCTCGACCTCGACCGCGACCTCGGCCTGCCCGGCGGCAACATCTTCCACCGCCCCCTCACCTGGCCCTACGGCGAGGAGGACACCGGCCGCTGGGGCGTGGAGACCCGGCACGCCAACGTCCTGCTGTGCGGCGCGGGCGCGGTGCGCGGCGGCGGGGTCAGCGGGGTGCCCGGACACAACGCGGCGATGGCCGTACTGGGGGAGTGACACCGGCCGCCGAAGATCTTGACCTCGCCGGGCGGCCGGCCCGAGGATCGGCTCTCATGACACAGGGACACGGCAGCACCGTCGACGGGGTGCTGCGCCGCAGCGCCGCCGCACCCCGGCACGCGTGGCGCTGAAGTACGGCGACCGCACCTGGACCTACGCCGAACTGGACGACGCCGTCTCCCGCGCCGCCGCCTGGCTGCTGGCCCGGGGCCTGGACAAGGGCGACCGGGTCGCCGCCTACGGCCACAACTCCGACGCCTACCTCATCGCCTTCCTCGGCTGTGCCCGCGCGGGCCTCGTCCACGTCCCGGTCAACCAGAACCTCACCGGCGCCGACCTCGCCTACCTGCTCGACCAGTCCGGCAGCGCCCTCACCCTCACCGACCCGGCCCTCGCCGGCCGGCTCCCGGCCGGCACCCGCGCCCTCCCGCTGCGCGACACCGAGGACTCCCTGCTCGCGGGGCTGGCCGCCACCGAGCCGTACGGCGGGCCAGAGCCGCGCACCGAGGACCTCGTCCAGCTGCTCTACACCTCCGGCACCACCGCGCTGCCCAAGGGCGCGATGATGACCCACCGGGCGCTGGTCCACGAGTACCTCAGCGCGATCACCGCGCTCGACCTGAGCGCCGGTGACCTGCCCGTGCACGCGCTGCCGCTCTACCACTCGGCACAGATGCACGTCTTCCTGCTGCCGTACCTGGCGGTCGGCGCGACCAACACGGTCCTCGACGCCCCCGACGGCGACCGCCTGCTCGACCTGATCGAAGGGGGCCGCTGCGACAGCCTGTTCGCGCCGCCCACCGTGTGGATCGCGCTCGCGGGCCGCCCCGACTTCGCCGACCGCGACCTCGGCGGCCTGCGCAAGGCGTACTACGGGGCCTCGATCATGCCGGTGCCCGTTCTCGAGAAGCTGCGCGAACGGCTGCCCGGCCTCGCCTTCTACAACTGCTTCGGGCAGAGCGAGATCGGCCCGCTCGCCACCGTGCTCGCCCCCAGCGAGCACAAGGGGCGCCTGGACTCCTGCGGCCGCACCGTGCTGTTCGTGGACGCCCGCGTGGTCGACGAGGAGGGCGCGGAGGTGCCCGACGGCACCCCCGGCGAGATCGTCTACCGCTCGCCCCAGCTCTGCGAGGGCTACTGGGACAAGCCCGAGGAGACCGCCGACGCCTTCCGCGACGGCTGGTTCCACTCCGGCGACCTCGCGGTACGCGACGCCGACGGCTACTTCACGATCGTCGACCGGGTGAAGGACGTCATCAACTCCGGCGGGGTGCTGGTCGCCTCCCGCCAGGTCGAGGACGCCCTCTACACCCACGACGCGGTCGCCGAGGCCGCCGTGATCGGACTGCCCGACGAGCGCTGGATCGAGGCCGTCACCGCCGTCGTCGTGACCCGCGGCGAGGTCACCGAGGACGCGCTGATCGCCCACGTCCGCGAGCAGCTCCCGGCTTTCAAGGCCCCCAAGCGCGTGCACTTCCTGGACGGCCTCCCGCGCAACGCCAGCGGCAAGATCCTGAAGAGGGAGCTGCGCGACCGACTCGGCTAGCGGGGGCGGAGGTCCACGATGCGGCGGATCTTGCCCACCGAGCGCTCCAGCGACTCCGGCTCCACGATCTCCACGGACACCGACACCCCGATGCCGTCCTTCGCCCCCGCCGCGATCGACCGGGCCGCCGCCTCCCGCGCCTCCGGCGTGGCACCCGGACGCGCCTCCGCCCGTACGGTGAGTGCGTCCATGCGTCCCTCCCGCGTCAGCCGGAGCTGGAAGTGGGGCGCCACACCGGGGGTGCGCAGGACGATCTCCTCGATCTGGGTGGGAAACAGATTGACCCCGCGCAGGATCACCATGTCGTCGCTGCGCCCGGTGATCTTCTCCATCCGCCGGAACACCCGCGCCGTCCCCGGCAGCAGCCGGGTCAGGTCCCGCGTCCGGTAGCGGACGATCGGCATCGCCTCCTTGGTGAGCGAGGTGAACACCAGCTCGCCCCGCTCGCCCTCCGGCAGCACCTCACCGGTGATCGGGTCCACGACCTCCGGGTAGAAGTGGTCCTCCCACACATGCAGACCGTCCTTGGTCTCCACGCACTCCTGCGCCACGCCCGGACCGATCACCTCCGAGAGACCGTAGATGTCCACGGCGTCGATGGCGAACCGCTCCTCGATCTCCCGCCGCATGCTCTCCGTCCACGGCTCCGCCCCGAACACCCCCACCCGCAGTGAGGTGGAGCGCGGGTCCACGCCCT
The DNA here is from genome assembly GCF_009865595.1 of Streptomyces sp. SID1328. Taxonomy (NCBI): domain Bacteria; kingdom Bacillati; phylum Actinomycetota; class Actinomycetes; order Kitasatosporales; family Streptomycetaceae; genus Streptomyces; species Streptomyces sp. SID1328. The sequence continues at coordinate 8,016 of NZ_WWKH01000333.1, forward strand.
GCCGCTCGAACTCGTCCAGCAGCGTCAGCATGTACGAGGGGGTGACCATGATGACGCCGGGCCCGAGATCCTGGATCAGCCGCACCTGCCGGGACGTCATGCCCCCGGACGCGGGCACCACCGTGCACCCCAGCCGCTCGGCGCCATAGTGCGCGCCCAGTCCTCCGGTGAACAGTCCATAGCCGTATGCCACATGGACGACGTCACCGGGCCGACCGCCCGCCGCCCGGATCGAGCGGGCCACCATGTCCGCCCACACCGAAAGGTCGTTGTCGGTGTAGCCCACCACCGTGGGCAGCCCCGTCGTCCCACTGGACGCGTGCAGCCGCCGCACCCGCTCGCGGGGCACCGCGAACATGCCGTACGGGTAGTTCGCCCGCAGGTCCGCCTTGGTGGTGAAGGGGAAGTGCGCGAGGTCCGCCAGCGAGCGGCAGTCCTCCGGGAGGACCCCCGCCTTGTCGAAGGACTCCCGGTAGAACGGCACATGGGCGTAGGCGTGCCGCAGCGAGGCGCGCAGCCGCTCCAGCTGGAGTGCCCGCAGTTCCTCGGGCCCCAGCCGCTCGCCCGCGTCCAGCAGGTCCCTCTCATCCGCCATCGGGGCATCCCTTCGCACACGACACACATCACGACACGCAATACGGACGACCGATCATTCGGTCGATCCTGCCGAGGCCAGTAATTCAGGCCGTCGGGCCCCGGGCAAGAGGCGGGCCGGGATTTTTCCGTGTGCGGCCCGGCACCCGCGTACACCCACCCGCCACAAGGTCCCCCTCACGTGGCCTGTGCGGCGTCCTGGCCGGTCGCTAGGCTGAGCCGCGGACGACGTAATGGGAGGAGCACGGACGTGGCCGAGAGCACCATCCAGCAGCAGTCGCTCATGGGCTGGGACAAGCCGGACCTGGATCTCAGCGGGGCCGAGTGGCAGTCCAGCAGCGGGGGTCGGGGCGATGTCCAGATCGCCTTCGTCGAGGGCTTCATCGCCATGCGCAACAGCCGGCGCCCCGAGAGCCCCTCCCTGATCTTCACCCCCGCCGAATGGGGCGCCTTCGTCCTGGGGGCCCGCGAGGGCGAGTTCGACCTCACCTGACGCGACCGTGCGGACCCGGCCGGAGCCGACCGGGGGTGTTCCGGCCGCGATTGCCCAACACGCGCCCCGCGCCGCCGCCACCCGAGCGCCGCCTGAGCGAGGCTGGCCCCGACAAGAGGCCCGCCCCGGCACGGGGAGGCCGCGTCCGGGAGGTGAGGAACGATGAGCGCTGTGCCGGTCATCGCCGCGGTCGACGGTTCCGAGGACGGCCTGCGCGCCCTCGACTGGGCCCTGGAGGCCGCCCGCCGCCGCGTCGCACCGCTGCGCGTGGTGCATGTCCGCCAGTACGCGGCCTGGGGCCAGGCCGACGTCCTCGTCGCCGGTCCGCCCGACGACAGCGGCGACCCCGTGCTGGACGAGGTCCGCGACCGGCTCGCCGGCCTGCCCGACCTGCCCACCGTGGAGTACGTCGCCGTCGAGGGCGTACCCGGCGCGGTCCTGCCCGAACTGGGCGCCGACGCCCAGTTGCTGGTCCTCGGCTCACGCGGCCGGGGCGGCTTCGCCAGCCTGCTGCTCGGCTCCAACTCCGTCGCCGCCGCCCGCGACACGCCGTGCCCGGTGGTCGTCGTCCCCCGCCCCGGCCGCGAGGTGCACGCGGAGCCCCCGGCCGAACCCGGACGCCGGGTGGTCGTCGGGCTCCATGTCGACAGCCCCGACGACGGCGTCCTCGGCTTCGCCTTCGCCGAGGCGTCGCTGCTCGGCGCGCGCCTGAAGGTGATCGCCGCCTACCCGTGGCCCGTACAGACCTGGTCCGCCCCCGGCCAGCTCGTGCCGCCGCCCATCGACCAGGTCGCCGTGGAGAGCGAGACCCGCGTCCTCGCCGAGGGCTTCCTCGACCCGCTGCGCGCCCAGTACCCCGGTGTCGACGCGGAGGCCGAGGCGCTGCCGGGCGACGCCGCCGGACACCTGGTCGCCCTCTCGGCCGGCGCCGATCTGGTCGTCGTCGGCCGCCACCGGCGCCGGCTGCTCGCGCCCGCCCGCATGCTCGGCTCGGTCACCCAGGCCGTCCTGCTGCACGCGGCGAGCCCCGTCGCCGTCGTGCCCTCAAGCCCCGTCGAGGAATGAGCCCGCACGGGGGCATGCCGGGAGGGCTCCCGCACGCCGCCGGGCCCCCTCGGGCACGTACCATTGGCGGCATGTCGTTCCTCCGCCGCCGCAGCGCCACTCCCGCCGGACCAGACTTCGACGTGCTGGCCATGGACCCCGGCGACTGGCCCGGCAACCTCGGCGCGGGCCTGCTGCCCGCCCCCGACGGAAGCTGCCAGGGCGTCTTCCTGCGCTACGACCTGTTCGGCGGCCGTGGCCCCGCCATGATCATCGGCAACCTCCCCGAGGGCTCCCCGGCCCGCGAGACCGCCGAGGGCGAGATCCCCTTCGAGGTCGCCCAGCTCCTGCTCGCGCTGGACAACGAGGAGGAGGTCACCGTCGTCGGCTCCGAGGACACCCCCGTCCTCCAGGGCGACAACCTGCTGATCGTCCGCCGCCTCAAGCTCTCCGAGGGCCGGATCTCCTGCGTGCAGTTCGACCGCAGCGACGGCGTCCTGGTGACCATCGCCGCCTGGGACCGCCCCATCACCGACGACCTGTACGCCCTGCTGAAGCCGCTCCCGGCGGAGCTGTTCCAGCAGGGCTGAGGCCGCCCGGTCCCTGTCGGCCTAGCGGCGGGCGGCCGCCAGGTCCACGTCCGCCGCGCGGACGAATCCGACCCGGTGGCCGTACTGGATCTCGTAGTACAGGTCCTTGCCGGTGATCACCCGGTGCGAGTCCTCGGTGAAGGTGACCGCGTAGTAGTACTCGCCCGGCACCCGGTCACCGACGACGTACTTCTGCCCGGCGGGGATCGTGTACGGCAACGGCACCACCGACTGCGCCGGGACGCCCGCCGGGTACGCCTCCTTCTCCGGGTAGGCGCGGCCGTACACCGGGACGCTCGCCAGACCCGCCTTCGGGGTGATCGTGACCCCGGACGCGGGGACCGCGGTGGCCTCGCGGTGCGGGTTCAGGAACCACGCCTTCTGCCCCAGGTACCAGATCGCCGTCCAGTCGCCCCAGCGGTCCGCGACCACGTACTGCTGGCCGGTGGAGACGCGCGAGGACAGGTCGTTGACGCCGTCGGTCGGTGCGGTGCCCAGGCCGATGTCCTTGATCAGCGGCGCGTTCACATCGTGGTCGGAGTAGAGCCGCACCTCGCCGGAACCGTGTGCCGGGCACGGGACGC
>NZ_WWKH01000334.1:0-4247 GCF_009865595.1 Streptomyces sp. SID1328
AGGGCAGCACGGCGATGCCCGCGAGGACCGCCCACACCGCGAGCCCGGACTGCCAGTGCCCGCCGAGGGCGCCGGTCATCGGCACGGTGACGGCGGCGGCGACGGCGGTGCCGAGGGCCAGCGCCATCGAGTACAGACCGGTCATGGTGCCGACGCGGTCCGGGAACCAGCGCTTGACGATGACCGGCATCAGCACGTTGCTCAGCGCGATGCCCATGAGGGCGAGCGCGCTGGCGGCCAGGAACCCGGCGGTGGAGCCGATGTACGGGCGGATCAGCAGACCGGCGGTGATGGCGGTCATGCCCGCGCAGACCACCGCGCCGGGGCCGAAGCGGCGGGCGAGGCGGGGCGCGGTGGCGCCGAAGAGGGCGAAACACAGCGGGGGCACGGAGGTGAGCAGTCCGGCGACGCCGCCGCTCATGCCGAGCCCGTCGCGGACCTCCTCCAGGAGGGCGCCCAGGCTGGTGATGGCTGGGCGGAGGTTGAGCGCGGCCAGCACGATGCCGACGATCACCACGCGCACGGCCCAGGCGGGCGGGGCGGCGGACGTCAGGGGGGTGCTCGTTTCGGGGACGGCGGGCTTCCGCACGGTCCGGGTCTCCTCAGCCATGAGACCCATCATAGAATCATGGGATGATTGGTTGTCCATTCCGGGGCCGGCTCCGTACCGGGCGCCCCGGTCCGGTCCGTTGGCACGGGCCGGAACTCACGTGCCAAGGTGGGCCATGCCTCTGAGCCACCCGCGCCGCTCGGCGCTGTCCGAACAGGTCATCGCGGAGCTGCGCGCCCAGATCACGTCCGGCGAGTGGCCGGTCGGCTCCCGCATCCCCACCGAGCCGGAGCTGGTCGAGCAGCTGGGCGTGGCCCGCAACACCGTCCGCGAGGCGGTGCGGGCGCTCGCGCACAACGGGCTGCTGGACATCCGCCAGGGCTCCGGCACCTATGTGGTCGCCACCAGTGAGCTGGCCGGGGTGATGCACCGCAGGTTCGCGGACGCCGATCCCCGGCACATCGCGGAGCTGCGCTCCACGCTGGAGTCGTCGGCGGCGAAACTGGCGGCGGAGCGGCGTACCGAGAAGGACCTCAAGCAGCTGGACGCGCTGCTGACCCGGCGCGAGGAGGCGTGGGAGGCCGGGGAGGCGGAAGCGTTCGTGGCGGCCGACGCCACCTTCCACCTGGCCGTGGTGTCCGCCTCGCACAACGACGTCATGACGGCGATGTACGCGGACCTCGGCGAGGTGCTGCGGGAGTGGCTGCGCGCGGACGTGGGCTCCGAGCTGGAGCAGCGGGCGTACATGGACCACACCCGGCTGGTGGACGCGATCCGCACCGGTGACGCCCGGGCGGCGGCCACCGAGGCGGCCGGCTACCCCTTCCAGTGCCGTCCGGAGCGGGTCAGCCCGCCTTCTGGTGACTGATCCACACCACCCGGATCTCCTTCCAGCACCGCCCGGTCAGCTTCACCGTCAGCGCGGGCCCCGCGGGCACGGGCGCGCTGTCGGTGTCGATGTCCCACCACCGGGCGCACTCGATGTGCAGCCGCACCCGGTCGACGTGCACGTACGGGTTGTGGCAGTAGGCCACCACCTCGGACCCGTCCACCTTGATACGACAGGACGCCCCGAAGAGGTCGGGGGCGTGCGGCTTGCCGTCACCGGCGCGCGCGACACCGCCGGGCGGGGCGAGGACCAGTACCGCGGCCGCGGTCACCGGGGTCAGGCTGCGGGGAAGACGCACGTAGGGGACCTCCTCGGCCACGGCTGCGGAGGGGACGCGTACTACGAGGGTGCACCGCGGGAGCCGGGACGGCCCGGCCGGTGACCCGAACGGTTGACGGGGCTGGAAGGACGTTCACCCCCCTGCCGTGGCGGGAGCCTCCCCGCTCAGGCCGTGTCGCGGAGCATCGGGGCGTGCGGGGCCGTGGCCACGCCGAGGGCCAGTACCGCGGTGGCCGCGAGTGCGGCGGGCAGATGGTCCGGGGGCAGGAGGATGACCGTCCAGGGGTGGGGCTGACCGTTGCCGCCCGTGTTGCCGATGAGCATCATCGTGATCACCCAGGCGACGGGGGTGAGGGCCGCCACCTGATGACCCGCTGTCCGGCGGGCACAGAGCATCAGGCCGACCAGGAACGCGGTGTTGCGCCCGGCGGTGTTCGCGGTCCGGGCGTCGAGGAACACGGCGACGGCGTACGCCACGACGACCGTGGCCAGGACGGTGGCCAGGATCAGGGCTTGGTCGAAGCGGGCCACCGGACGGCTGCCCGACGCCTCGGCGGCGGGGAGTCTGCTGCCGAGGCAGACCGCCAGCCCCATGCAGACCAGGAGCGGGGCGAAGAGCACCAGGGGCCGGGCGGCGTCGCTGCCCAGGGAAGGAAGGTCGACCAGCGTGTCACCGGCCGCCGCGGTCAGCGCGGCGTAGGCCGCGAGAGCGGCGGCGAGGACTGTGATCCATCGCGTTCTCAGCCAGATGCGCATCGGATCACTCCCTTTCCGCGGCGACGGTCGGCAGGGTCTCCGGAGCGGGGCGGCACCGCTGGAGCAGCGTGACGTTGCGGGTGAACCACGAGAGCTGCTCGGCGGAGGACAGTTTCGTCTCCCTGTTCACCACGGACATCACCCGGGGGTCGGCGGCCAGTTTCTGGCTGCGCTGGCTCTGGATCTCGTCCACGCCCATGCCGGCCTTGACCATGAGCCAGGCGGCGAGCGTGCCCGCGTGACCGGTGCGGCCGTCGGAGGTCTCGGGGCACGGCGGCATCGTCGGCAGCGCCGACGCGGCGATGCTCGCCTTCAGGTCGACGTCCGTCATGTCGCGGTAGAGGAACAGCTTCCAGGTCCGGGTGTCGGTGTCGGCCGCGTCGGAGACGAACGCGAGTTCCTTCGGTGGCTGCATGCCCGCGTCGACCAGGCGCGGCACGACCTCCTTCGCGGCGCCGGACAGCGGCTTCAGACTGCCGGCCGCTTCGACGGGGACACAGATCCGGGGTGAAGTGCCCGCGCACACGGGCGGGTCGGCGCGGGGGCGCGGCGGCGGGTCACCGTTCCAGTCGCGGACGGGCAGTACGGCCGAGACGGTGAAAACGCTCAGGCAGACCACGGATGCGGCGGCCGCGGCGCCGACGCGTACGGCGCGGGGGCCGCGCCACCGGGCGATCTCGGCACTGACCAGCACGGCGGCCAGGATGCCCGTCGCCAGCACCATCGGGACGGCGAGCGCCACCGGATTCATGGTGATGGTGAGGTCGCCGTAGGGGGCGTCGAGCCAGCCGGTCAGTTCCCGCAGCCACATCGGGTCGACGACCGTGACCGGCATGACGAGGCACAGGTAGTCGACGACGAGGATCAGCGGGGCCGCCAGAATGCGCGGGAGCAGCATGCCGAGCCCGTAGCCCATGACGGTGTGGACGGTGATGAGGTACCCGGCCATGGCGAGGACGCCCAGGTGCGGCCAGTCGTGTGCCGCGCCGGTCTCCAGGCGCACGGTCAGCAGGCAGGCCACGACCGCCGTCACTCCGAGGGCCACCACGGGCCACAGGGCGCCGAACGCGATCGTGTATCTGCCGCGCACCGGTGCCAGCCGATGGACGCCCGCCCTCTTCAGCCGCCCGGCCTCCCATGCCGCGAAGGCCGCGCAGGCCGGGGCGTAGAAGGGCAGGGTGTGCCCGACCAGGGCGGTGTTACCGGCCCAGTAGGCGGGTTCGTTCGCGGCCTCGTGGCTGCTGACCAGCCATACCCATGCGAGGACCAGGGGTGCGACCCAGACGACGCTGGTGGTGCGCAGCGCTGTTATCACGCGCATGCGGTCTCCTCCTGGACCGTGTGGTAGTACGCGGCTTCCGCCAGGCGGCCCGGCGCGGTGCCGGGCGGTGCCATGGCGTGGAACTCGCGTACCGCTCCGGCGAACCGGACGGTCCCGCCGTTGAGGACCACGACGTGATCGTAGGTGTCCTCCAGGTCGGCGACGTCGTGGGTGGAGAGCAGTACGTGCTGGTCGAGTCCGGCGAGGATCTCGTGGAAGACACGCCGCTGGCGCGGGTCCATGCCGGCGGTCGGCTCGTCCAGCAGGAGGACTTCGGCCTTGTGCACCAGGGACTGCGCGACGCCGACCCGGCGCTGCTGTCCGCCGGACAGCCGGTGCACCTTCCGGTCGGCGAAGTCCGCGAGTTCGACCCGCTGGAGAGCGCCGAGGGAGGCGTCCCAGGCGTCCCTGCGGTTCATGCCTTTCAGCCAGCCGACATAGGCCACCTGTTC
>NZ_WWKH01000335.1:0-4645 GCF_009865595.1 Streptomyces sp. SID1328
CGAACGAAGCTTCATCTCACGATCTCCTGTCACACAGAGAGGCGCCGACCCGTCGGGCCGACTCATGGATGAACCTACCTACACCCGACATGACCGGCATATCGGAAGATCGGGGATCAGCTCCGAACAGGGTATTCTTGGGTCGTTTCTGTGAACTGACGGAACATCACATAAGGCAGTAACAAAGCGGATTGACATACTATTAGGCTTTTCAGGTGACATTCTGACGCCTTCTCACCCGCCTCGTCCGGCGCGTCGCTACGGACTCGCTGACCTGAGCCGTGTTAGGTGGCCCGCGTCGGAGCCCGCCGACGGGCCGCACAGCCCGGCAGGAGATCGCAGCGCACCCCGGTCATACCGGGCCTGCGACGCCATGCGCAGCCAGATGAGCCGGGACGGCGGTCGAAGCCCGTCCGGCCACGTGCATGCGCGGTACCCCTCGCCTGCAGGTGGGCTGCGGGCGGCCGTCCGGCGGCTGTCCGGATCCGTGGGTCGGCGCGTGCTTGTTCAGTCGGTGAGGCCCAGCGCCCCCGCTGCCTGAATCGCCAGCCAGACCTCGGCCAGGGCCGCCGTCGATGTCAGATCACGGTCGGCAAGAGCACCGAAACGGCGCAGCCGGTAGGCCAGGGTGTTGGGATGGATGTGGAGCGCCGCTGCGGCCGTCTCGGTACGGCGGTCGCGTTCCATCCACGTGCGGGCGGAGACGAGCAACCGCGAATCATGGGCCTCGTCATAGCGCAGCACCTCGCCGAGCACATGCTCGACCAGCGCGGCCAGGGCAGCGGGGTCGTCCGGCAACCACCGACCCGTCGAGTCATCGCCGTAATGGACGACGGGGCGGCCTGACTCCACGGCCTTGGCAACCGCCCACAGCGCCTCGCGCTGGGCGACCTTCAGCGGGGCGCCCGGCAGGAAGGGGCGGCTGATCCCGGCTGCCACGGCGGGCAACCCACCGATGGCCGCTGCCAGTTCCGGTGCTCCCAGGACGTAGCGGTCCTCACCTCGGGTGAGCAGCAGATGGGGTTGGTCCTGCAGACAGGACAGCAGCGCCGCGTCGGTGGTGTGGCGCACCACGAGGAGTACGGTGTCCCCCTCGATCGCATGCCGGGCGAGCCGGCGGCGCGCCACCTCCGGGTCGAGCACCTCCTGCAGTAGTTCGGCCAGTGTCTCCGCGCCCTCGCGGCGCAGCGTCTCGCGCTCGTTGCGTACCATCGCCAGCCGCAGCGCCGCCACCGTGGCGATGTGCTGGACGACGGCGAGTCCCGCGGGCTGGGCGCCCTGACGCTCGTATGCGACCAGAAAGCCCGCCGGGCCGCCGGGCGCGGGCACCGGGAGGACGAATCCGCCGGGGACCGTCGGCGGGGCGTCGATGGAAGCGGGCAGGACAGCGGGATCCGGCACGGGAACGCCGGGCAGGAGCGGGTGGCCCTGGGGTGTGCAGAGACAGACGTCGTAACCCGACAGGCTCTCGAGACGGCGCAGAAGTGTCGGCATGTCGAGATCCTCGGCGACCAGCCAGCGCAGCGCGCCGAAGACCTGGAGCTGCGCGCCCAGCCGGTGCCGGGCGTCCTCCTGGGCCGCGGCCGCGACTTCCTGGGCGACCGCGATGAACGGGACGGCGAGCGGCACTTCGAGGACCGGGAAGCCCCGCTCCTCCGCCGCCTGGAAGAACGCATCGTGCAGCGGGGGCATGTGCAACTGGGCGGAGAGGGCGAGTGCCGACACCCCGGCGTCGTCCAGCCGCTCCAGGTAGGCGCGCTGTCCGGCCGCAGTACGGGGGACCGCCAGACCCGCCGTCATGATCACCTCGGCGCCCAGGAGCCAGGGCGTGGGATCGGCAAGCTCGCTTGCGTGCGCCCAGGAGACGGACCGGTCCAGACCGGCGCTGCCGGCCTTCACGGAGAGCTGGAGCGCCGGGAAGGAGAGCAGATCGCCGACGGTGAGTTTGTTGTCTGCCACATAAAACAGCGTACGGCTCTGTGGCAAACACAATTGTCGCTGGTCATCTGCGGGTCCCAGACTGTGCACCGTCGCCCCTGCATGACCGGAAGGTGAAGCACTCATGACGACCTCGGTTACCGAGATAGAGACCTATGGTGTCGAGCGGATCCCGGACAAGGACCGTTCAGCCCGCCCGATCGATCTGTTCCGGCTCGCCTTCGGCGGTGCCAACACTTTCGCGACCTGTGTGCTGGGCGCCTTCCCGATCCTTTTCGGCCTCTCCTTCTGGCAGGGTCTCGCGGCGACCGCCCTCGGTCTCGTGGCGGGTGGGCTCCTACTGGCCCCGATGGCGCTGTTCGGCCCCGCCAACGGCACCAACAACGCTGTCTCCTCCTCCGCACACCTGGGCGTGCACGGCCGGGTCGTCGGCTCGTTCCTCTCCCTGCTCACCGCCATCGCGTTCTTCTCGATCTCGGTGTGGTCCTCGGGGGACGCGCTCGTCGGCGGCGCGCACCGGCTCGTCCACGTCCCCGAGTCGGACGTGACCTACGGCATCGCGTACGCGATCTTCGCCGGGCTCGTCCTGGTCGTCTGCATCTACGGATTCCGGTTCATGCTGCTGGTCAACAAGATCGCGGTGCTGGCGGCGTCGGCCCTCTTCGTACTCGGCGCCTTCGCCTTCGCGGGCGACTTCGACCCCGGTTACGCAGGAGCCTTCGCCTCCACGGCCGACCCGCTGTTCTGGCCTTCGTTCATCGGCTCCGCGCTGATCGTGCTCTCCAACCCGGTCTCCTTCGGCGCGTTTCTCGGTGACTGGTCCCGCTACATCCCGGCCGGGGCTCCGCGCCGCCGGGTGATGGGGGCCGCGTTCCTCGCCCAGATCGCCACCCTGCTGCCGTTCCTCTTCGGCCTGGCCACCGCGTCGATCATCGCGTCGAAGGCCGAGAAGTACGTCGACCCTGCCGCCCCCAACTACGTGGGCGGACTGCTCGCGATCTCACCGGGCTGGTACTTCCTGCCGCTCTGCCTGATCGCCCTGATCGGCGGCCTCTCCACCGGCACGACGTCCCTGTACGGCACGGGGCTCGACTTCTCCAGCGTCTTCACGCGCTTCAGCCGCGTCCAGGCCACCTTCTTCATCGGTGCCCTGTCCATCGCGTTCATCTTCGCCGGCCGCTTCGCGCTCAACCTCGCGCAGTCCATCTCCACCTTCGCCACGCTGATCATCACGTGCACCGCACCGTGGATGATCGTCATGACGCTCGGCTATGTCACCCGGCGCGGCTGGTACGACGCGGAGGCACTGCAGGTCTTCAACCGCCGCCAACGCGGCGGCCGCTACTGGTTCACGCACGGCTGGAACTGGCGCGGCATGTCCACCTGGCTCGTCTCCGCCGTCGTGGCGCTCCTCTTCACCAACCTGCCCGGCCAGTTCGTCGGCCCGCTCGGTGATCTCGCGGGCGGCACGGACATCTCGCTGCTGGTCGGCCTCACCCTCGCGATCGTGCTCTACCTCGCCCTGCTCGCCGTGTTCCCCGAACCGCGCGCCGTGTACGGGCCGGCCGGACCCCGATTCGTGCGGGCGTCGGATGCCCCGGTGCCACCGATCACCGGTGACTCCGAGGAGACCGTCACCGAGCCCGCCGTGGCCCACTGAGGCCTCGCCGTCACCTGCGTAACCGAACGCCTTGCGTTCCGGCTTCGACCGCCGAACGCCCGAGACCAGGAGCCGTACATGAGCACCACCACTGTCCAGGAGGTCCGGACCGCCGCGGACGCGCTTGTCGCCGCCTTCGCCGAGGGCCGTCTGGACGACTACTTCGGCGCCTTCGCCCCCGACGCGACCTTCGTCTTCCACACCACCCCGCAGCGGCTCGGCTCCACGGCCGAGTACCGGGCGCTGTGGCAGCAGTGGGTGGAACAGGACGGCTTCCGGATCCTCGGCTGCACTTCGTCCGCACAGCTGATCCAGCACCTCGGCGACACGGCCGTCTTCAGTCACGACGTCGAAACCCGGATCGCCACCCGTACCAGCCAGGAGACGGTTCACGAACGGGAGACCATCGTCTTCACCCGCGCCGACGACGGCCGCTGGGTCGCCGTCCACGAGCACCTGTCCGCCCGTACCGCCGCTTGACCAGGGGATATCTTCCATGAGCACCACCTTCCGCAACTACATCGACGGTGCGTTCGCGGACGCCTCGGACGGCCGCACGCTCGACGTGGTGGACCCCACCACTGGTGACGTCTACGCGACCTCCCCGCTCTCGGGGGCCGCGGACGTGGACGCTGCGATGGCGGCCGCAGCCTCGGCGTTCCCCATCTGGCGCGACACCACACCGTCCGTACGGCAGCGCGTGCTGTTGAAGATCGCCGATGTGATGGAGGCACGGGCCGACGAACTGGTCGCCGCGGAGAGCCGGGACACCGGCAAGCCGCTCCACCTCACCCGCAGTGAGGAACTCGCCCCCGCAATCGACCAGATCCGATTCTTCGCGGGCGCGGCGCGCATGCTGGAGGGCCGCTCGGCCGGCGAGTACATGGAGGGAACGACCTCCATCATCCGCCGCGAGCCGGTCGGTGTGTGCGCCCAGGTCGCGCCATGGAACTACCCTCTGCTGATGGCGGTGTGGAAGTTCGCCCCGGCTCTGGCGGCGGGCAACGCCGTGGTCCTCAAGCCCTCGGACACCACCCCGGCCTCCAC
>NZ_WWKH01000336.1:0-5759 GCF_009865595.1 Streptomyces sp. SID1328
CCGCGGTCAGCCTGGAGGCGCCGACCGAGGAGCGCGAGGAGGCCGTGCAGAACGGCGGCGCGCACTACGCGGAGTCGCTCCCGGTGGAGTACCAGCCCAGCGAGCGCTACCAGGCGCTGTTCCACGCCGCCCTGGAGACCTCCGCCGACCGGATCGCCCGCGCGGTCGGCGTGGTCACCGAGACCGTGCTCACCGAGCGCGGCGGCACCCCCGTCCTGGTCTCGCTCGCCCGCGCCGGAACACCGGTCGGCGTGCTCATGCGCCGCTGGGCCGAGCAGCGGTACGGGACCAGACTCCCGCACTACGCCGTCTCGATCGTCCGGGGCCGGGGCATCGACGCCAACGCGCTGCGCTGGCTGGCCGCGCACCACGACCCGCGCGATGTCGTCTTCGTGGACGGCTGGACCGGCAAGGGCGCCATCACCCGTGAACTCGCCGCCGCCATCGAGGAGTTCGAGCGCGCCGAGGGCGTCACCGGCTTCGACCCGGAGATCGCCGTCCTCGCCGACCCCGGCTCCTGCGTGCGCACCTACGGCACCCGCGACGACTTCCTCATCCCCTCCGCCTGCCTCAACTCCACGGTCTCCGGCCTGATATCGCGCACCGTGCTCCGTGCCGACCTGGTCGGCCCGGACGACTTCCACGGCGCGAAGTTCTACCGCGAACTGGCGGACGCCGATGTGTCGGTGGCCTTCCTCGACGCCGTCTCCGCCCGCTTCCCCGAGGTCCGCGACGAAGTGGACGCGGCCGTCAAGGAACTGCTGGCCGAGGACCGCACCCCGACCTGGGAGGGCTGGCGGGCCGTGGAGCGGATCAGCGAGGAGTACGGCATCCACGACGTGAACTTGGTCAAGCCCGGCGTCGGGGAGACCACGCGGGTGCTGCTGCGCCGGGTGCCCTGGAAGATCCTCGCCAAGGCGGGCGCGGGCGCCGACCTCGACCACGTCCGGCTGCTCGCCGAACAGCGCGGGGTGCCGGTGGAGGAGATCGACGACCTGCCGTACACCTGCGTCGGGCTGATCCACCCGAAGTACACCCGCGGTGCCACGGGTGCCGACGGCCGGGCGGTGAACGTCTGATGGCGGTACTGGTGGCCAGCGACCTCGACCGCACGCTGATCTACTCGGCGGGCGCCCTCGCGCTCACCATGCCCGACGCCCGGGCGCCCCGGCTGCTCTGCGTGGAGGTGCACGAGTCCCGTCCGCTGTCCTTCATGACGGAGACGGCGGCCTCCCTGCTGACCGAGCTGGCGGACGCGGCGGTGTTCGTGCCGACGACCACCCGCACCCGTACCCAGTACGGGCGGATCAACCTCCCCGGCCCGCCCGCCCGGTACGCGATCTGCGCCAACGGCGGCCATCTCCTGGTCGACGGCGTCACCGACCGGGACTGGCACGCCTCGGTGCTGGCCCGCCTCGCCGACGAGTGCGCGCCGCTCGCCGAGATCACCGACCATCTGCGCCGGGCCTCCGACCCGGTCTGGCTGCGCAAGCAGCGGGTGGCCGAGGACCTGTTCGCCTACCTGGTGGTCGAGCGGGAGCTGCTGCCCGAGGAGTGGGTGGGCGAGCTGGCCGAGTGGGCCGGAGAGCGAGGCTGGACGGTGTCGCTCCAGGGCCGCAAGATCTACGCGGTTCCGCAGCCGCTCACCAAGGGCGCGGCGGTGCGCGAGGTGGCCCGGCGCACCGGCGCGGAGCTGACGCTCGCGGCGGGGGACTCGCATCTGGACGCCGACCTCCTGCTGGCCGCCGACCGCGGCTGGCGCCCCGGCCACGGCGAGCTGGCCGACAGCGGCTGGAGCGCGCCCGTGGTCGGCGCGGTGGCCGAGCGGGGCGTGCTGGCGGGGGAGCGGATCACCCGCGAGTTCCTGCGGGTGGCGCGGGGAGCGGTGGTCCCGGCGCGGCTGCCGGCTTAGCGGTACGGCGGGGTACGGCGAAACGGCACCGGACGCCTGTCCGGTGCCGTACTCATGTCCTGCTCAGCCGCAGCAGCCGCCTCCGCAGCAGCCACCGCCGCCGCCTCCGCCCGAGGGGGCCGGAGCGGCCAAGGAGCCGCCGACGGCCACCGCCGACAGCAGCTTGACCGTGTCGTCGTGGCCCTCCGGGCAGGTGGCGGGCGCGGCGGACTCCGCCATCGGGCGGCTGAGTTCGAAGGTGTCGCCGCAGGTCCGGCAGCGGTACTCGTAGCGAGGCATGCGCACAGGTTAGCCGCCGGACCCGGCGAGCGGGGGAGTCACCCGGGCTTCGTGTCCGGCCCGGTGACGGCGCGCTTGTCCGGGGCGGTGAGGGCCGGGTCCTCGTGCTCGGCCCCGGGGTGCCGGGAGCGCCAGTAGGGGTTGTCGTGCGGGAGGGACGAGCCGACCCGGCCGTACATGCCGAAGGTCATCAGCAGCAGGCCGACGATGAAGGTGAAGAACACGTTCTGGATCTTGAACGCCAGGAAGTTGTTCTCGGTGTCCAGCAGACCCAGGTTGAGGAAGCCGTTCAGGATGAACAGCACGCCGAAGGCCATGTTCAGGGTCGAGGCGAAGTTGCCGCCGATCACCATCCCCGCCAGCAGGATCAGGCCGACGCAGATGGAGAGCACGCTCAGCGCGCCGTTGGTGTTCAGGCCCGCGACCGTGTCGCTGCCGACGTTGAAGGCACCGATGTGGCCGACCAGGCCGAGGATGCCGAAGATCAGCAGGAACAGCCCGATCAGGCCCGCGCCGATGCGGTAGACGAGGTTCAGCTTGTGGTCGACGGGCAGGTGCTCGTCGAACACGGTGCGGTGCCGGGTGGACTGCTTGTCGCGCGAGTGCACTGCGTGTGCGGCCATGTCGCCTCCTTGGGGGCGCGTGCGGAGGCCGTCCCGTACTTCTCAATACTCACCAGCACCCCACGTACCGGCAACAGGGGCGCCGCCGGGCGGGGTCACTGCGTGGGGCCGCCGCGCTCCTCGCGGATCTGCGCGACCATCCGCGCGACCGTGCCGCGTACGGCCTCGGTCTCGGTGAGGAAGTGCCAGTAGTCGGGGTGCCGGCCGCTGTCCAGCGCGGCGACCGCGCGGTCCAGCCGGGCCACCGCCTCGTCCAGCGGGCGGGCGTGCCGGGGGTCGGGCGCGGTACGGCCCGTCATGGCGAGCCGCTGGGCGTCCCGGAGCGCGAACCGGGTCCGCTCGATCTCCTGCCGGGGGTCCTTCTGGACGGCGTTCAGCCGGGCCAGCCGGTCCCCGGCGGCCGAGACCGCCTCGTCGGTGGTGTTCAGCAGGGCCCGCACGGTCGACAGCAGCGAGGTGGCGTCCGGCCAGCGCTGGGCCTCCCGCGCGGCGCGGGCCTCGGCCAGCTTGCGCTCGGCCTGGCGGACGTTCTCGGCGGCCTGCTCCGGCACGTGCTGGAGGTCCTGCCAGCAGGCGGCGGCGAAGCGGCGCCGCAGCTCGCTCAGCATCGGCTCGACCTGGCCGCTGCGGGTGGTGAGGGCCTGGGCGCGGGTGCTCAGGCTGACCAGGCGCCGGTCGATCTCGGCGGCGCGCTCCGGCAGCCGCTCGGCCTCGGCCTGGATCGCCCCGGCCTCCCGCTGCACCCGCTCGGCCCGCTCCAGCGTGGCCGCGACCCCGTGCTGCCCGGCACCCTGGTTGAGCCGGGTCAGCTCGGGGGAGAGGGCGGCGAGGCGGGCGGCCAGGTCGTCGGCGCCGAGCCGCTTCTCGCGTACGGCGTCCAGGGCGTTGCTCGCGCCGAGCAGGGCCTGCCGGGCGCGCTCGACCGCGGGCGCCAGCCGGGCGAGCCGGGTCTCGGCGCTGCCGAGGAGGGGACCGAGGGAGGTGGAGAAGCGGTCCAGCTCGCCCTTCACCCGGACCAGTTCGTCCTTGGCGGCCGTCAGCTCGCTACGGGCGCGGTTCGCGACGGCGGAGTCGAGGTCGTCGCGGTCGAGATCCTGGGCGTCGACGGCCTGGATGTACGTCTGGCTCGCCTCGTCTATGCGCCGGCCGAGCGTCTCGAAGTCGGCGACGGCACGGCGGGCCGCGGGGGAGTCGTCGACCGCGGAGATGGTCTCGATGGAGATGCGCAGGTCGCGCTGGGCGGTGTCCAGCTCGTAGAACGCGGCGGCGGCCGCGTCCTTCGCCGCCTGGGCCTCCGCCCGCTGGCTCTCGGCACGGCCGCCGAACCAGCGCCGGGTGCCGCCGCCGGCGAACGCGGCGGCCATGGTGAGCGCGGCCAGCACGGGCAGGCTCGTCAGGGTGAGGGCGTCGCGCACGGGGGACGGCGGGTGCGGGTGGGTCTGCGCTGCTGACGTGCCCGGTGTCGCCGTCACATGCCTCTCCCGTGCTGCGGTTGGCCCTGGGTGGTGTCATTCTCCCACCCGTTGAAGACGAACACACGGCCCGGTCAGTTCGCCCCCGCCGCCATGGGTTCCGGGGTTTGCGGGGCACCGCCGTAGGCAAGGTAGGCTGTCGACTCGTCCCGGCCACGCGCCGGGTCGCGGGTGCGTAGCTCAGGGGTAGAGCGCCTGCCTTACAAGCAGGATGTCGGCGGTTCGAAACCGTCCGCGCCCACAGTGAGAAGTAGCAGGCCAGAGGCTTGTGACGGCCCTCCGGGAGTGTCCCGGGGGGCCGTTTTCCCTGTCCGGGGCGGCTACTGCGCCCGTACCGGCCGCCCCCGTACCTCCAGGCTGTCCAGCAGCTCCGCCGTGGCCTGCGTGACGGCGTCCACGGCACGGTCGAACGCCTCGCGGTTGTGGGCGGCGGGGGCCCGGAAGCCCGAGACCTTGCGTACGTACTGCAGCGCGGCGGCGCGGATGTCGTCCTCGGTGGCCTCACCGGGCAACACGGGCGGCCGCAACGTCTTGATACTCCGGCACATGTCTCAAGTCTCCTCCAACCGGGCCGCGCGTGAAGGATGATCGCGTGAGGCGGCCACCGGATGTCGGGGCCGACCGCAGGAGAGGACACGTTCATGACGAACAGGCCCACGGTGGCGATACTCGGCCCCGGCGGCACCGGCGGACTTCTCGCCGCCCTGCTGTCCCGTTCCGGGCACCGGGTGATCTGCCTGGCGCGGGAGGGCACTGCGGAGGTGCTGCGCCGGGACGGAATCCAGGTGCGCAGCGGGCAGTTCGGGGACTTTCACGCGCGCGTGGAGGCGGACACCGAGCTGCGCGAGCCGGTCGACGCCTGCCTGATCACCGTCAAGCACACGACGCTGGACGCGGCCCTGACCCGCGTACCGCCCGCCGTGCTCGGTGACGCCCTGGTGGTGCCGCTGCTGAACGGCGTCGAACACCCGGCGTCGCTGCGGACGCGGTACGCGCCCGAGCTGGTCGCCCCCGCGACGATCCGGGTGGAGTCCACCCGCCTCCAGGCCGGGGACGGCGAGGGCGTGGTGATCGAACACGGCAGCCCCTTCACCGAGATCGACCTCGCGGGCGCGGCGGCGGTGCGGCGCCGCGTCGACGCCCTGGCCTCGGCCCTCACGGCAGCGGGTGTGACGGCGCGCGTGGTGGACGACGAGACGGCGGCCCTGTGGGCCAAGATGGCGTTCCTCGCCCCGTTCGCCCTGCTCACGACGCGGTACGGGGTGCCGATCGGCGAGGCCCGTACGCGCTACCGCGCGGAGCTGGAGGCCCTGGTGGCGGAGGCGGCGGAGGCCGGCCGCGCCTGCGGTGCCCCGGTGGACCCGGCCGGGTCCCTCGCCCGCTACGACCTGTTCCCGGCGGCGGCCAAGTCCTCGATGCAGCGCGACGCGGAGGCGGGCCGGGCGCTCGAACTCGACGCGATCGGCGGGGCGT
>NZ_WWKH01000337.1:0-11982 GCF_009865595.1 Streptomyces sp. SID1328
CGCAGCGAATCCCCGGCGTTCGACCTGCACCACCCGGACATCGCGCGGGCGGAGCGCGAGGCGTACGCCATCGGGCAGTGAGTCCGGAGATCACCATGACCAGACTGCCGGGGCAGGAAGCCGAAGGCGCCGGCCTCGGCAACGAGGTCGAGGGATATCTGCTGTGGCAGGCCACCATCGCGGTGGCCGAGCAGCGGGCGCGGGAGTTCGCCGAGCGCATGGACTGGCTGACCACGGCGCAGCGCGAGGAGATCGAGCAGCTCTACGTCTCCGACAGCCTGCGCCGTGCCAAGCAGGACCTGGAGCGCATCGCGGCCCGCTGCCGGTCGCTGCGGAGCGAGTACGAGGAGCGCTATCGCGTGTTGCGGCTCCGCTGGGTCGGATACACGCTGGGCGCGGCGGCCGGTCTCACCTCGGCGGCGGCCGCCGCACTCGTGCTGAGCCGCTGACCGGAGAGGACCCTGGTATGAAGATCGCCGTCGTCGGAGCGGGCGGATTCGTCGGATCACGCCTGGTGAGGAAACTGCGGTCGGAGGGCCACGAGGTCACCGCGCACGACCGTTCCACCGGGGTCGACCTGCTGACGGGCGAGGGCGTACCGGAGGCCCTGGCCGGGGCCGACACGGTCGTCAACACCATCAACGCCCCCAGCTTCGACGAGACCGCCGTCCCGTTCTTCCGCACCACGACGGAGACGCTGCTGCGCGCGGCGGACCGGGCCGGGGTGGGGAACGTGGTCCTCCTGTCCATCGTCGGCATCGACCAGGTGCCGGACGTGGAGTACTACCGGGCGAAACTGGAGCAGGAACGCCTACTGGAGGCGGGCCCCGTCCCGTACACGATCGTGCGGGCCACCCAGTTCATGGACTTCGTCGAACCGATCATGTCCTGGACGACATCGGGCGACACCGTGCGACTGCCCACCACGCGCCTCCAGCCGGTCGCCGTCGCAGATCTGGTCGACACCCTCGCCGAGGCCGCCACCGCCCCTCCCCGCAACGGCATCATCAACATCGCGGGCCCGGACATCTTCCCCTTGGACGAACTGGGCCGTCTCACCCTCCGCGCCCACCCCGACGGCCGACACGTAACGGTCGACGAGGCGGCCGGCCTCTTCGGCCAGATCCCCCAGAACGCCATCATCGCGCCCCCGGACGCCCGCCTGGGCACCACGTCCTACGAGCAGTGGCTCCAGCAGCAGCGCGATGCCTGAACCCACCCACGAGGCGTGGAAGACCGCCGTCACCGTGATCGGCGAGACGGTCGCCGAATCGTGGCTGCGGCCCCCACCGGGCGTTCGACCGCATCGGTGACGCTGGATGCGGAGACGGCCTGGCTTCTGTGCACCCGCGGCGTCGAGCCCAGGACAGCGCGGACGCGCGCCACCATCAAGGGGAACCGTCGACTTGCCGGATCCACCTGCCGGATCGTGTCCACCGTCTTCTGAGCGTCCTCCGGCCGGGCAGCCCGGCACTCAGCGGTTACGACGAGCGGATCAAGCGCGGCCGGTGTAGGCAGAAGGCATGTCGCAAGGTCTCGACGAATACGGCCGGCCGGTGTGGAGGAGCCGGGCGCTGGTCGCCATCCCGATCGCGTGGATCGTCCTGGTGTCCGTGATCGACGTTCTTGCGCCGCCCCACATTCACCTGGGGCCGCTGCTCGTCGCCGCTCCGGCGATCACCCCGTCGTTCGGTGGTCCCCGGACGGTGGGGCTGGTGGCCGCGCTGGCGGTGATCGCACAGACAGTCATCGGGGTAGTGCGCGATCCTGGGGTGTTGCTGTCCGCCAATCACCAGGCACAGGTGATCGCCCTGGTGCTGGTGGGAGCGAGCCTGGTCATCTTCTGCGTGGTGCGGGAGCGTCGCGCGAAAGAGCTGATGCAAGTGCGGTACGTGTCCGAGACCGCCCAGCGTGTGGTCCTGCCTCCGCTGCCCGCCCGGCTCGGTCCGCTGCGCGCCGCCTCGCTCGACCTCGCCGCGGAGGCGGAGGCCCGGATCGGCGGTGATCTGTACGCGGCTGCGCGCACCGCCTCCGGCACCCGGCTGATCGTCGGCGACGTACGGGGCAAGGGGATGACCGCGGTCAATGACGCGGCATTGCTGCTCGGGGCGTTCCGCGTGGCGGCTCACCGCGAGGCCAGCCTGGCCCAGCTGGTGGCCTACCTCGACCGGAGCGTGTGCTGGGACTTGATGGAACCGGGGGAGGCGGGCAACTACGGGGAAGCGTTCATCACGGCCACGGTCCTGGACATCCCCGACGGGGACGGCCCGGTGCAGATGATCTCCTGCGGGCACCCTCCGCCCATCATCCTGCGCGAGGGCCGGCCGAGGACGATGAACGCTCCCCACCCCGCACCCCCACTGGGACTGGGCGAACTGACGGATCCGAACTACCACGTCGAAAGCTTCCCGTTCGTGCCGGGAGACCTCTTGTTGCTCTACACGGACGGCGTCACCGAGGCCCGCGACTCCACCGGCACCTTCTACCCGCTCGCCGAGCGCATCACCGGCTGGACCGAGAGCGACCCCGACGCCTTCCTCGGCCGCTTCCGGAGCGACCTGCTGCACTACGTCGGCGGACACCTGGACGACGACGCCGCCATGATCGTCGTGCAGCGCCCCACTGTGTAGGGGCGCGACGGCATCCTCGCGTCGCCGACGATGGTGACATCGCGGGAGTTGGTGCGCCGGATGTGCGCACCGGCGGGGCACCTGAAGCCCCGGTCATCGTGCTCCCGGTACAGGAAGTCGTTGACGCGGTGCGGATCGGCCGCCAGCTCCGGATCATCGTGCTCCGGCGCCGGCTCCAGGGGCGCCCCGCTGGGCCAGCGCCCGACCATCTTCGCCGCCAGGAGTCCCTCCTCCTCGGCGCTGGAGCTGTTCGCCCGCAGGTAACGGCGCCAGGCCGCCACATTGGTGTGGATCTTGCGACGGCCGCACAGGTTCCTTCGCGGCCCAACACATCGGGGCTGGGCATGGGCGGCAGTCTGCCGGTTTCATCGGGACAGCCGAGGATGAACTCCCCAGCCTTGATGGGGACTTACTGCGGGTTGGAGCCGGGCAGGCCGATGCCCTCGATGTTCGGATGGCGCCGTCCAGCCCGAGTCGCCGTCCGGCCCGACGGCATGGCCGTCCAGGGACACACCCATCGAGCAGGTCACGCCGCGCATCGAAAGCCCTCTTCCGGTCAGCGGGCGTGCCGGCGGACCGCGTCGAGGAGCTGGTCGATGTCGTCGGCGGTGTGGGAGAAGGTGGTGACGAACCGGACGATACCCGGCTCCCAGCGGTCGTGGTAGAAAGCGTAGCCCTCGGCGAGCAGTCCTTCGGTCACGTGCTGGGGCAGGCGGCAGAAGACGATGTTGGCCTCCGGCACGGCGAGGAGGCCGGTGCCGGGGACGGCCTTGAGGCCATCCCCGAGGCGGGCGGCCATCGCGTTGGCCTGGCGGGCGTTGTGCAGCCACAGACCGTCGGTGAGGTACGCGTCGATCTGGGCCGTGTGGAAGCGCATCTTGGAGGCGAGCTGGCCGGCACGCTTGGCGCGGAAGGCGAGCTCGACGGCGAGTGCGGGGTCGAAGGAGACGATGACGTCGGCGGTCATCGCACCGTTCTTGGTGGCGCCGAAGGACAGGACGTCGATTCCTGCCTTCCAGGTCATCTCGGCCGGGGTGGTACCGAGATGGTCCAGGGCATTGGCCAGGCGCGCGCCGTCCATGTGGACGCGCAGTCCTGCCTCCTTGGCGATGCCGGTCAGGCGGCGGATCTCCGGAAGCGTGTAGACGCTGCCGCTCTCGGTGGCCTGGCTGATGCTCACCGCGGACGGCTGCACGCTGTGCACGTCACCGGCCCGGCGGCGCACCGCCGCCTGCAGCGCCTCGGGGTCGATCTTGCTGTCGTCGCCGGGGACACCGACCAGCTTGGCGCCGTTGGTGAAGAACTCCGGAGCGCCGCATTCATCATGGTTGATGTGGCTGTCGGGGTGGGAGAGCACGCTTCCCCACGGCGGGGTGAGGGCGGCCAGACTCAGGCCGTTGGCGGCGGACCCGGTGGAGACCGGGAAGACGTCGACATCCCGTTCGAAGAGCTCGCAGAGCCTGCGCCGAGCGCGATCGGTGAAGGGGTCGTTGCCGTACGGCAGGACCTGCCCAGTGGCCGCGTCGGCGACAGCCTGCGCTATCCGCGGAGACGCCCCGGCCATGTTGTCGCTGATGAACGCACGGCTGGAGGGGGTGGTGACGATGGTGGTGCTCATGAGGAGAAGCCTTCCTCGGTCTCAGGTGCTGATCGGCGAGGCGAAGACGACAGTGATGTCCACCGCCTCGTCGGCTGTGCGGTAGAAGTGCGGGGCATCCCCGGCGAAGGCGAGCATGTCGCCGGGGCCGAGCTCCTGCGGGGCGTCGACCGGGCCGGCTGTGACGCGGCCGGTGGCGACGAGGAGGTGCTCGATCGTGCCGGTGGCGTGCGGCACGCCGGGCAGTTCCGTCTCGGGCGGAATGCGCAGCCGCCAGATCTCCAGGCTGTTGCCGCTGCTGATGCGGCCCAGCAGTTCTCTGGAGACCTCGCCGGACTCGATGTCCGTGCCCGGCCGGAAGACCGGGCCGGTATCGGCGTCACGCGCCAACAGGTCGGCGATCGGGATACGCAGGGCTACCGCAATCGCGTCCAGGGTGTCGATCGTCGGATTGCCGTTGCCGCCCTCGAGCTGTGACAGCGTGGCCTTGCTCAACCCGGCGCGCCGGGCCAGCTCCGCGGCGCTCATGCCACGCTGCTGCCGGCGCAGGCGGACCTTCACCCCGACCGCGACCGCGGTGCTGCTCACCGGCTGACGGCCGGACGGCGGAGGCGTCACCGATGACTCCCGCGCGTTGCGGTGCAGCCGTGGGCACCTACCTGTACTCCGCCACCGAGGACCTCACTTCGATAAACCATGCGTTCACTGTAACGAACCGAAGCGCTATAGAGAACACCATGTTCGCTTTGATGAACGTTTTCGAGGTTCTCCCCAAGCCCACACCTGGGATCGAAGGAGTTCGTCCGTCGGCTGCGGAGCGCCGGATCGCCGCGTCGCGAATCCGGCCCTCACGAATACTTGGACACCGCGCACGGGCTCCTTCGAGCGAGGCGTTCCGCGGTTGGCACGTCGCACATCTGCCCGGCGAACATTTCCATCAGATCATCGATCCCGCTGGAACGGCCGGGCACCTCGTCGAGCTCGCCACGACGGCTTGATCCACTAAGGAATGCGAAACTCGAATTCGGGACGGTCCCAGGGCACGGCGGGCGGGTCGGCGAAGGCGGTTCCGGTCCACACCGCACCGACGCGGTGGTAGAAGTCCGCGGCGGGCGGATGCGACACGACCTTGATCCGGTCGAGCCCGGCGGCACGGGCCTCGGACCGCAAGTGCGCGACGAGCAGCCGTCCAATACCCCGTCCTTGCGCTTCGTCGGCGACGAACAGCAGGTCGAGCTCCGGTGGACTGAGGACGAGCGAGTAGAACCCGAGCACCCGGCCTCCCTGCTCGTCGGCGCCGACGGCCACGAAGACGCGGTGGGCCTCGATGTAGTCAGGACCGACCCGGTAGCCCGCGACCGCGGCTGCGTACTTCCCCTCGTAGGCGCCTGAGCCACGCACCAGCCGCGTGAGTCGTTTGGCATCCCGCGCGACGGCCCGCCGTATCGTGATCGGCCGACTGGACGTGCGTGAGTTCATCAGGAAAGTCTTTCACTGGGGAGTGCCTTCGTGCGGCGGGTTCCGGCGGGCCCGGCACCAGCGGCCTCTCCGCGCAGGTGCGGGCGGCCGGCAGCGCGGCCCCCTCCGTACACCTCAGCGTGCTCCGCGCCCTACTGGTCCCTGGGAACGGCGAAGGGCCGGTTGCGGATTTCTCCGCAACCGGCCCTCAGCTGCGACTTCGTAAAGTCGGGACGACAGGATTTGAACCTGCGACCCCTTGACCCCCAGTCAAGTGCGCTACCAAGCTGCGCCACGTCCCGATGCTGTTTGACCTGGGGTTTCCCTGGCCGAAACGCGCAGGGAAACTCTACCGCACTCGGGTCGGTGCTCGCGCACCGGTCGGTTGTTGACCTCAAGCGGGCTTGAGGTTGCAGGATCGTCGGCATGACGATCACAGCGGACCACGGCTACGACGATCTGCCCCGGCTGATGAGCCTGATGACCGGCGACGAGAAGCACGACTTCGCCGCGACCTCCACGCTCGACGTGCTGTGGGTGCTCTACGACCGGGTGCTCGATGTCACCCCCGAGCGGGCGGAGGCCACGGACCGGGACCGGTTCCTGCTGAGCAAGGGGCACGGGCCGATGGCGTACTACGCCGTGCTCGCGGCGAAGGGGTTCGTGCCCGAGGAGTGGCTGCCCGGCTTCGGGTCGTACGACTCGCCGCTCGGGCATCACCCGGACCGGGTGCTTGTGCCGGGAGCCGAGATCGGCAGCGGGTCGCTCGGCCACGGGCTGCCGCTCGCCGTCGGCAGCGCGCTCGGGCTGCGGGCGCAGGGGCTCGCCGACCCGGCCGTGTGGGTGCTGATCGGGGACGCCGAGCTGGACGAGGGCAGCAACCACGAGGCCATCGCCTACGCCGGGGCGGCCGGTCTGGACCGGCTGCACACCGTGGTCGTGGACAACGCCTCCGCTAGCCACGCCCTGCCCGGCGGCATCGCCGCCCGGTTCGAGGCCGCGAACTGGTCCACCGCCACCGTCGACGAACGCGACCACGCCGCGCTGTACGAAGCCTTCACCGCCCCGCACCCCGGCCGCCCGCACGCGGTCGTCGCCCGGGTGGAACCGAAGAACGCCCGCTGACCGGATCAGAAAGGCCCACCCTCGTGGAAATCATGGAAACCATGCGTGACCGGTTCGGCTCCGTCGCCTCCCGGCTGCTGGACGAGGACCCGCGGGTCGCGGTCGTCCTCGCCGAGATCGGCCGGGACGCGTTCACGGACGCCGCCCGCCGCCACCCCGACCGGCTGATCAACGTCGGCATCCGCGAGCAGCTCCTCGTCGGCGCCGCCGCCGGGCTGTCGCTCACCGGGATGCGGCCCATCGTGCACACCTTCGCCGCTTTCCTCGTGGAGCGCCCCTTCGAGCAGGTCAAGCTGGACCTCGGCCACCAGGACACCGGCGCGGTACTGGTCAGCGCGGGCGCCTCCTTCGACTGGCCGGCCGGCGGCCAGACCCATATGTCGCCCGGCGACGTCGCCCTCCTGGACACCCTGGACGGCTGGACCGTGCACGTCCCCGGTCACCCCGACGAGGCGGAGGCCCTGCTCCGGCACGCCGTCGCGGCGGGCGACGACAAGGTGTACGTACGCCTCTCCCTCCAGCGCAACCGGCTCCCCCTCCCGGTCGACGGCGCCCGCTTCCACACCGTGCGCGAGGGCCGCGCCGGGGTCGTCGTCGCGGTCGGCCCGATGCTGGACGCCGTCCTCGCCGCGACCGAGGGCCTGGACGTGACGGTGCTCTACGCGACGACCGTCCGCCCCTTCGACGGGGCCGCCCTGCGCCGGGTCACCGAGGCGGCCGGCACCGACGTGGTGCTCGTCGAGCCCTACCTCGCCGGCACCTCGACCCGCGCCGCCACGGAGGCCCTTGCCGACGTGCCGCACCGCGTGCTCGGCCTCGGCGTCGGCCGCCACGAGCTGCGCCGGTACGGCACGCTGGACGAGCACCTCGCCGCACACCGGCTGGACGCCCGCGGCCTGCGGGAACGGATCGGCGCGTTCGTCGGGGCGGGCGCGGTCAGCGCCTAGCGCGCCTGCGGCACCCCCAGACCCGGATGCTCCTCCAGCAGCCGTATGGGGGCCGCCTGGCGCCATGAGTCGGCGAGGATGTCCCTCAGTTCGTCCTCGCCGTCCAGCGCCGCGAGTCTCGCCCGCACCCAGGCGAAGCTCGCCTCGTGGTCCGCGATCCAGAACTTCTCCGGCTCGGCCAGCACCAGTTCGTCCCGCTCCTCCTTCGGGCAGCGCACCGCGAGGGAGGTCTCCTCCTCCGGGAGCGTGGCGAACATCTTCCCGGCCACCCGGAAGGTGGGCATGCTCCAGGCCGTCTTCTCGGTCGTGTCCGGCAGGGACAGGGCGATACGGCGTACGTCTTCTGCGTCCGGCATGCAACGCACCGTAACCCCCGGCACTGACAACGGCCCCGGCTCAGCCCTCGGCCGCGGCCTGCCCCAGCGCCTCCAGCACCGGCCGGATCAGCGGATGCCCCTCCGCACCCCGGCGCACGGCCGCGAACACCCGCCGGGTGGGGACCACCCCGTCCACCGGCCGTACGACCACGCCCGTCAGGTCCATGCCGCGCAGCGCGGAACGGGGTACGAGGGCCACGCCCGCGTCGGCCGAGGCCAGCGCGACCACCGCGCGGAAGTCGTCGGAGGAGTGCTCCAGACGCGGCATGAACCCGGCGCTCTCGCAGGCCAGCACCACCACGTCGTGACAGGGGTTGCCGGGATACGGCCCGATCCACGGGTCCTTGGACAGCTCCGCGAGCGGCACCTCGGCGTCGTCGGCGAGCCGGTGCCCGAGGGGGACCACGGCGTCGAACGGCTCGGCGTACAGCGGGAGATGGGTCAGCCGGGGGTCGTCGGCGGGCGGCGCTCCCCGGTACTCGACGGCCACCGCCACGTCGACCTGCCGGTCCAGCAGCATCCTGAGGCTCGCGTCGCCCTCCGCGTCCTGCACCCGGATTCCTATGCCGGGCGCCGACCGGCCGAGCCGGGCCAGGGCGGGCGCCACGACCTGGGCGATCCCGGTGGCGAAGGCGGCGACGGTGACCGTCCCGGCCTCGCCCTTGCCGTACGCCGCCAGCTCCGCCTCGGCCCGCTCCAGCTGGGCGAGGACGGCGTTGGTGTGGCTGAGCAGGATCTCGCCGGCCGGGGTGAGCCGTACCCCCTTCGCACCGCGCTCGACCAGGCGGTGGCCGGTCTCCTGCTCCAGCGACGTGAGCTGCTGGGAGACGGCGGAAGGGGTGAGGTAGAGCGCGGCGGCCGCCGCCGTGACCGTGCGGTGGTCGGCCACCGCACGGAGGATGTGGAGCCGCCGCGCCTCGATCATGCCGCCATTATCGCAAGGCGGCCGTGCGGGTCAGCCCGCCAGCTCGGCGCGGGCCGCGATGAAGGCGTCCACGGCGCGGTTGACGTCCTCGGTGGAGTGCGCGGCGGACAGCTGGACGCGGATGCGCGCCTTGCCCTGCGGGACCACCGGGTACGAGAAGCCGATCACGTACACCCCGCGCTCCAGCAGCAGTTCCGCCATCCGGCCCGCCTCGGAGGCGTCGCCGATCATCACCGGGGCGATGGCGTGGTCGCCGGGGAGGATGTCGAAGCCGGCCTCGGTCATGCGGGAGCGGAACAGCGCGGTGTTCTCGGCGAGCCGCACCCGCAGGTCGTCGGCGGACTCCAGCAGGTCGAGGACCTTCAGGGAGGCGGCGGCGATCACCGGGGCGAGGGTGTTGGAGAACAGGTACGGGCGCGAGCGCTGGCGCAGCAGGGCGACGATCTCGGCGCGGGCCGCGACATAGCCGCCGGAGGCGCCGCCGAGGGCCTTGCCGAGGGTGCCGGTGATGATGTCGACGCGGTCCATGACGCCGTGCAGCTCGGGCGTGCCGCGGCCGCCGGGGCCGACGAAGCCGACGGCGTGCGAGTCGTCGACCATGACCATCGCGTCGTAGCGGTCGGCCAGGTCGCAGATCTCGGCGAGCGGGGCGACGTAGCCGTCCATGGAGAAGACGCCGTCGGTGACGATCAGCTTGCGCCGGGCGCCGCCCGCGTTCGCCTCCTTGAGCTGGGTCTCCAGGTCGGCGAGGTCGCGGTTGGCGTAGCGGAAGCGGCGGGCCTTGGAGAGGCGGATGCCGTCGATGATGGAGGCGTGGTTGAGGGCGTCGGAGATCACCGCGTCCTCCGCGCCGAGCAGGGTCTCGAAGACACCGCCGTTGGCGTCGAAGCAGGAGGAGTAGAGGATCGTGTCCTCCTGGCCGAGGAACGCCGAGAGGCGGGCCTCCAGCTCCTTGTGGACCTCCTGGGTGCCGCAGATGAAGCGCACGGAGGCCATGCCGTAGCCCCAGCGGTCGAGCGCCTCGTGGGCGGCGGCGATCACCTCGGGGTGGTCGGCCAGGCCCAGGTAGTTGTTGGCGCAGAAGTTGAGGACCTCACCGGGGCGCCCGCCCCGGGTGACCTCGACGGTCGCGGACTGCGGGGTGCCGATGACGCGCTCGGGCTTGTGCAGCCCGGCGGCGCGGATCTCGTCCAGGGTGGCGCGGAGGTCGTCGCGGACGGTGTCGAACATGGGGGCTCCTTCGAAGGTGCTGACGGGGGTTACGCGGTCCAGTCCAGGATCACTTTGCCGCCCTTGCCGCTGGCCGCGTCCTCGAAGGCCGCCTCGTAGTCGCGGTAGTCGTACCGGCCGGTGATCACGGGGGCGAGGTCGAGGCCGCCCTCCAGGAGGACCGACATGGCGTACCAGGTCTCGAACATCTCCCGGCCGTAGATGCCCTTGATGGTGATCATCGAGGTGACGATCCGGGACCAGTCCACCGGGAACTCCTGCGACGGCAGGCCCAGCATGGCGATGCGGCCGCCGTGCGTCATGTTGGCGATCATGTCGCGCATGGCCTCCGGGCGGCCGGACATCTCCAGGCCGATGTCGAAGCCCTCACGCAGGCCCAGCTCCCGCTGACCGTCCGCGATGGTGGAGCGCGAGACGTTCAGTGCCAGGCTCACTCCTATCTTGCGGGCCAGTTCGAGGCGCTCCTCGCTGACGTCGGTGACGACGACGTTGCGGGCGCCCGCGTGCCGGGCGACGGCCGCCGCCATCAGGCCGATCGGGCCCGCGCCGGTGATCAGCACGTCCTCGCCGACCAGCGGGAAGGACAGCGCGGTGTGCACGGCGTTGCCGAACGGGTCGAACACGGCGGCGATGTCCAGGTCCACGGGGACCCGGTGCACCCACACGTTGGACGCGGGCAGCGCCACGTACTCGGCGAACGCGCCGTCGCGGCCGACGCCCAGGCCGATGGTGGAGCGGCACAGGTGGCGGCGGCCGGCGAGGCAGTTGCGGCACTTGCCGCACACCAAGTGGCCCTCGCCGCTGACCCGGTCGCCCACCCGGATGTCGGTGACGTCGCGGCCGGTGGACACGACCTGCCCGACGAACTCGTGGCCCACGATCAGCGGGGTGCGGATGGCCTGCTGCGCCCAGCCGTCCCAGGCGCGGATGTGCAGGTCGGTGCCGCAGATGCCGGTCCGCATGACCTTGATGAGCACGTCACCGGGACCCACTTCGGGCTCGGGCACGTCCATGAGCCGGAGACCGGGCTCCGCCTTCTCCTTGACCAGCGCCTTCAACGCTACGGCTCCTGTGGGTGAGGCCCGGCCGTACGGGCTCGCCGAGGCGTCCGCACCGGGTCCGAGGGGTGGAATCACCCCGCAATCTGCCGTATGCGCCGACCGGAATCCATCGAGCTTTTCTTAACCGGCGCCACAGGTTTCCTTCACGCGTCGGGGGCTTCGGCTCAACTCCAGTCCTATTTACGTTCGTTCAGATGGGCAGACCGTCGTCGGCGGCCCGTTCGATGCGTACGGCGAGTTCGGCGGCCATCCCCTTGATGGCCTCAAGCCCGGACCTGCCCCAGGTGCGCGGCTCGGTGTCGGCGGCGCACACGGTGCCGAGCACCATGCCGGAGCTGTCGATGAGTGGGGCCCCCATATAGGAGCGGATGCCGAGGTCGTCGACGATCGGGTTACCGGCGAAGCGGGGGTAGTCACGGACGTCCTCCAGCACCAGGGCTTTGTGGCGGACGACGACATGGGGGCAGAACCCGTGTTCGCGGGGCAGCACCCGGCCGGTGCCGTCCTCACGGGTGAGGGGGCCGGTGGGCGGGGCGCTGAGACCGGCGAAGAACTGCTGCTGCTCGCCGATGAAGTTGACCATGGCGTACGGCGCGCCGGTGACCTGGGCGAGGTGGTCGGCGAAGGCGTCG